>JAJRQQ010000074.1 GCA_024280155.1 Bacteroidota bacterium | reverse complement strand
TGTTGTTGACCATAAAGTTCCCCATTGTGAATCGCATGAATTGTACAAAGGTGTGATGGACGATAAATCAACGGCTGTTTTTAACGGAAAAGTTTACGTTCGTCCTGATGCACAAAAAATAAATGCTTTTCAGTCGAATGGAAATGTTTTATTGTCGGATGATGCAACGGTGAATTCTAAGCCAGAATTAGAAATTTATGCAGATGATGTAAAATGTTCGCACGGATCTACGACTGGACAATTGGATGACGAAGCTATTTTCTATCTACAAGCCAGAGGGATTTCTAAGAAAGCTGCGCATAAATTAATGGTTGCTGCTTTCGTTGGTGATGTATTGAATAAAATTGATTCTGAGAATTTCAGATTATTTATCGATGGAATATTGAAAGAAAGATTTGGTTGGGATATGTAATTTTATAAAATTACATATCTTCATCTACATCTGCATTGAAATCTTTCAATTTTAATGCAATTTCACTAAGAACAAAGGCACGTTGTTCGTCTTTTGGGGCATCACTGTTCATGTAGTTTTTCAAATGACTTTCAGACTCTAATAAATCCTCTTCCATAAAAGGTCCTTCCAAGTTTTCGATAATCGTTAAGCAATCGATTGCTTCTAAAAAAGAACCATGAATCGCGATGAAAACAAATTCGTCGATGTAGTCAGAAAAATCAATCTTCGTATTCCAGATTACGGTTAAAATGGTTTGACGGATAGCCAAGTATTTATCATCATCCAAGACTTCCATCAGTTCAACACGAGAAGAAGAATCTTTTAGACTACAAAGCAATTCAATAATTTCAGTTTTATTTTTTCTAGAGATTTCTTGAAGTAAACAATCTGAAAGAGGCTTAATAACTGTCGAATTTCCATGTGCTTCAAGCGATTTTACCGCTTTGGATATTTTTTTTTCATCATTTGAATTCAAATCGGTAATGATTTTATTCAATTTCTGTTGCTTTTTAGTCTCTGCCATTTTATTTTTTCTGCAAATTTAAAGGTAAAAGTTAAGATTTTAATATCTTTATTCAATGATTTCAAAAAAGATTTCTTTTCTCTTTCTAATTACGGTGTTGTTTTTTCTTTTTTCCTGTAAAATTGAAACTGCTAAGGCACCTGAAAATAAGCAATTAATCATTCTTTCGGATTATCTGCAAAATTCAGACACAACACTATTTAAATCTTTTTTGTCTGATGAGCATGTGACTATGCAAATTGTAAACATGCAATCGGATAAAATTATTGGTCTGATTCGAAACGAAGGATTCAATATTCAAGCAGACATTATCATGGTTAAGAATTTATCAGATGCACATAAAATGAGTAAGCGTTCTTTACTTCAAAGAATTGATTTCATTGATGACTTAACAGAAGTGCAACAAAAATTTTCATCTAAATTGTATAACTTTATCGGATATGGAGTGGACGCATTCATTGTTGCAAACTCTAAAGAAAGAACAATTCGGATTTACAATGATTTGTTGGAATCTAAATTTATTAATAATCTAAGCAGCAAAGAAACCATTACAATGTTGTCTCCCATTATGCAAAAACTAAAAAAAGTTGCAGCAAATCAATGGGTGAAAGTTTTTTCGGACAGTTCAAGGACAAAATCTATTCTTGTGGATTCGCTGAATAGAGCATTGCCTATTTTAACTTTATACAGTGATTTCTCCTCAAATAAAGATGCGCTTTTAGATTATGGAAACCGATTATTGCGTTATCCAAATTCAAAATCAACAGGAACGTTTTTCAATTTAAGAACCATTGCGATAATTAATCAAGCACAAAATTATTCTACTGCAAAATCATTTGTTCTTTATTGTCTCACGGAAAAAAATAACAAGAGAATAAACAAGGAGCTAAATACCTTTCCTGTTTCAATTTCAAATAAAATTTTTAGAAGATATAACGTTTCCCAAGAGAAATTAGTTGAGTATCATCAAATTGTTGACCGATTGTTGAAAAAAATTGATTGAAAACACAATGCTTAATCGTTAAAATGTTGCTGTTTACTTCCTTTTTTTGCATATTTGTCGAAGTAAACCAAGCTAGAACAAATTATGCCATCTCAATTGAACTTACTCCGTCAACTTGAAAATCGAGAAAAAGTACGTATTACTCCAACACACTATTTGAAAAAATGGAATTTAATTTTCATGTTAGCTGCTCTTTTTATTTTAGTTCTTGACTTTTTGATTTTGATTGCTCTTGGTAAATCGTTTTTAACCATCGGACTAATTATGTTGGTGAGTATTTTGCCAGTTTTCTTTGTTTTTTATTTAAGGAAACATATTAAATCAACTTATATGACTGGGGATGCGTTAATTTTTAAATCATTTGATCAAACAAGTAAAGTTACTTCATTGAGAAGTGTGCGGAAAGTTAAGACAACATCAATCTTAGGACTTCAATGGACGAGATTAGATTATAATCTAGATGGAAAACATAATTCTGTGTTAATTGTTAATGTTGATTTTTCAGACTCTACTTCTACAGAACATATTTTAACAGAAGCGATTGATTGGAGTAAAAAAAGAAAGGCAAATCATAAGCCGGGTCCTGTTGCTGTATAAATACAGTGTCTATCATTTATCTAGCCCCGACATCACTGTCGGAATCAATCAACCTACCCTCCCAGTCGAGCGAGTAGCCCTCAAACCTGGGTTTACATGGTCTTTCAGCCTGTGAGGTTTACCAAGCGGATCATGTCACCAATCTCCCGGTGAGCTCTTACCCCACCTTTTCACCTTTTCCCAAGAATAAATCCTTAGGTAGTTTACCTTTCTGCGGCACTATCTGTCATTCTTCCGAAGAAAAATGCCTTCCCGTTAAGAAGCACAGTACTCTTTGCTGCCCAGACTTTCCTCTTTAATAAATCAAAGCGATAGACTGATTTGCCTTTCAGGTACAAAGTTAATGTTTACTTTTTAAGAAAGGGTATGTTTAGACTTCTTCCTTCTTGTTGAAGTATTATCTGATAACTACCTGAAGCAATATTCTCCACATTGATGTGATTATTTACCAAAGAAAGTTCACCTGAACGGATTACTTTTCCATCGTTGGAAAGAATTAAATAACTCATTGATTGTTGAATTCCCTCAATAGTTAACGTTGAGTTAGTAGGATTAGGAAAGATAGAGAATTGACTCTCTAGCTCATCCAAACCAACGATTTCGTTATCTCGGTATTCGATGTTTGTAACAGTTTCATTTCCACCAACTATTGAGGTAGTAATTCGAAGAATAGGTTCTTTTTCTCCGTTTGCTATCCACTCATATTCATGTCTATCTGGAATTGCTAGTGGAATCCATGTTGCCGTACCGAAAGCTTCAATTAAAATAGAATCTGTTTCTTGGATATAATGGTCAATTCTTAAACAGTTAAATGTTCCGTAAGGTGTTGTAATAGACCCCCAACCATCAACAATAGAGGATCTTTGACGGTATTGTCTCCAAATTGTGTTGCTAATTGGATTCATATCAATTTCTGTATATCCACGAGATGAATACATGTCTGCGAAATTTAAAGGGAACTTATACCTTGTTTCAATGGTGTCAGATTTAAACGGAACCTCAGTTCCGTCAATTGTCATTGTCATGCCGATAGAAGTGATTGAATCATTACTGTTTTTAGAAAATAATCGAACATCTCCTATTGTAACAGGTAAAACTCCTGCAGGTATTTGATTAAGAGGAAGTGCATCATTGTTGACAAAGTTTGTAGCTTGATATTGAGAAGCGGCAAAAACACCAAATAATAATTGTACAAGTTGAGAAGCATTAGACATAGTGAAATATTCTTTCTGTGCTTGTCCTGTTGAAACCATCCCGGAAAAATCCCAAGTCATGTTTTGTCCGGTTGTAGAATAGTCTATTCCATTGTCAGTTACTGTTGAAATCCAAATGACATCTCCTCCGTCTGAGAAATCAGCATTGTTGAGTGTAATTTGAGAAAAGCTGGTAAATGGAAGGATTATTAATAGTAGTAGTGCTTGTTTCATTCGTTTTGTAATTTTATAAGGATAAAGGTATATTTTTATTTTATTTCGATGCCAAAAATGGTTGTAAATTGTAAAGGAATTTCAGCACTTCCTCCATTTTCTTTTACTTTACAGTTTACAGTTGCGTTGATTTTGTATACATCAAATCCATTGGGATTCTTTCCGTAGTAGTTTAAGTCAGTAATTAAAATAGTTGAGTTGTTGTTGTTTGCTAAAGTTGACTCATAGACTACTCCGTCTTGATGTAGTTTAATACGAATATTGTAGTCTTGTGGTATTATTCCTGATACTATACTTTCAAAAAATGTAAAATCTTCAATTGTATGAGAGCTATTATAAGCATCTATTACCATCGTTTTTTCTCTGTACACTCCATTTGAATATTGAATCTTCGCTTTTATTTCATGACTTGTTGGAGAAAGAACAGACGTTAATGTGTCTGAGCTGCTAAAATAATTACCGTCAATGAACCATTGAATGGCTGTAATCGAAGAGTTTACTTGGTCAAGATAAGCTGTAAGAGCCCCTGTTGTTTGCATGAAGTCGGTTTCGATTTTTCCTGTCTCATTTCGGTTGTAACCGATAATTAGTTCGTTACACAGGTTCTTAATACTATTGTCTGTGAAAGTTATTTCAGCACAGACCATATATTTTCCAGGTTCATAAATAGGTGCAGAACCTTGAAATTGATTATTTCCTATAGTCCAGTTGATTGTTTGAATTTCGCTTGTATTTGAAAAATAACTTTTGTGGAGCACAATTAAAGGGGTTTGATTTTTTTAGCAAATATTGGGGATAGATTAAAATCATTTTCAAACTGATGATTAGGTTGGTCAATAAAACCATTATAGATTCCAATTTCAATTCCGAATTCATTGTTTGCTATTTTTCCGGACACAACTTCAACATTTTGTTCCAACATTGTCATGGTGTGCATATATACATCATCATCACCAGCAATAATGGAGAAAGTATTGCTGCCGAATGTACCATCTGCTCTAAAAACAGGATCGTTAGATTCTGGGATTTCAACTTTATTCTTCTTACAAGAAGTTAAAGCAAGTAGTATTATTCCAAGAAATAAGAGTGTTCTTTTCATCTTCTAAAATGTATAGTTTTACGTAAATATATCTGTCCGTCAATCGGCAATGTTCTGTTCATGCCACTTACGAAATCCTCGTTGATTAGGGGCATCAATTGCATTCCAATATTGAAACCTATGGAGAAATCTCTTTTTAATATGTAGGTGTACCCAATCATTGGTTTTATTCCAAATCGATTAATTCCTTGTGTGATTCCATAGTAATTGTTAGAAACTTCATTTGTTCCAATTTGTTCTCGATATCCTGCTTTTGTACCTATTATATATGAAGGTCGAACTCCAACTATAATAATATGTCTAGAGAATTGGTAACCTATCGAAAGGTCGGCTTCTAGCGACAATAACTCTTTGTATTTAATCTCATATTGAACAACATCAGATCCAAAGCTATATACTTTTGCTTGTCGTGATAAAAGTAAATTATCGTGAAAACTCATTAACCCATTGATTCCTGTATTGAAAACACACTTTCCTTTATTAAGTTGCAAGCCAATACCTACACCGATGTTGTACGAAGGAGAATTTGAAGGAATAACCATTGACTGAGAAGTTCCACCTAATAGTTGAAGGTACAACTGTTTTCGAATAGGCGAAGGAGCCTGAAGTGGAGATGTGGATAAATCTGCATCTCGATGAGGAATCAATGCGAGTTTTCTTAAGGATAGTTCAGTTGTTACCTCTTTATGTTCATCGTTGTTCTCTATTTCTTCATTTCTTAGCGTAGAGAATGTATTTAGTTTATTTTCCGTTTCATTAAAATTACGTGTGGATGTAACGGAAGAAATATAAGCATTTTGTGTTTGTTGTCCTCCATTGAATCCTTTTTTAGTTTTTCTTTTTGTTATGCTATTATCTTGAAATGCTTTTGTATCATTGTTTATTTCAGGATTCAATTCTTCTTTTGTCTCAATCTTTCTTTCTGTTTGAGAAGAATTAGATGTATTTTCTTGGGATGCTGTTTGATTTATTTTTTCTAAATGCTTATTTTTATTCTTAACTTCATTTGAATCATTTAGAATTGTAGGAGAAGTGCTCTGTTCAATTATATTAGATTCCTGAGTCCTATTTTGTGTAATCGATTTTGTGTTTTCAGCAAGAAGAGTTGAATTAGTATCGAACGAGTTCGTGTTGAAAAATGATATTGCGATAATACCAAGTGAAACAAATGCCGTAATCATCCACAAGATACCTTTCACAGAATTTTTTGGCAGCATTGCTTCCATCTCTTTCCAGTATGCATCTTTATATTCGAAGGAAGAATTACTTGCTTCTGCTTTAAATAATTTGTCTATATCTCTATCTTCCCAATTCATATAACCATTCGTTGTTCTTGTTGTTTGTCTAATTTTTCTCGCAATAATTTTCTCGCAGTAGATAAATGCCATTTAGAAGTTCCCTCTGACATCTCCAACTGCTCTGCTATTTCTTTATGTGAGTATCCTTCAATTACATATAGATTAAAAACAATAGATGTTGTTTTCGGTAGTTCTTGTACCAATTGCATGATGTCATCAACCCCCATGTTGCTCTCAGCTTCGTTTTCAGTGCCCGTCGAAAAATAATCTAAGGTTGTTTCACTATCACTTTTCACAATTTTATCTGTGTATCGTTTATTTTTACGGTACTCATCAATCAAACAATTCACCATTATTCTTCTTGCCCACGCATTAAAATTTGCATTCTCATCTAATTTTGGTAATCCTTTCAGTATTTTTAAAAAACCCAAATTAAATGAGGAACGAGCATCTTCTTCATTTTTGTTGTAGCGAAAACATACAGGCATTAGAATTTTGAAACCATACTCGTACAAGTGGTTGATTGCCTTTCGGTCATCACGAATGCATGATTTTATTATTTCTGAAGTGATGTCCATTGATTTTTTTAATGCTCTTACTTTCAAATTATTATGTAATTTACATTTTTTTCGGACATTATCACAAATTATCCCTCTTCATATTTTCACTTTTCTACTCTCAAAACGAAAGAAGCTGAAAATAGGTTGGGGAAATTAAAAAAAAGATGAGGGAATTATCGAACCAGATTTACATGACCGATAATTTTATGTCGTTTATCTGTCATTGTTTCTTTGAATTCAATCTTCCAAGTGTAGACACTCTTTTGAACTAACTTCCCGTGAAAAGTGCCGTCCAACCAAAACTCGACATCGTTGGATTCAAATACAATTTCACCCAACTATTAAAAATAAGTAGGTTGTAATCGAAAGGGTCATAATCTGCTGTGAAAATAGGTTTGAAGGTATTGTTGAATTCGTTGCCATCAGGCGTAAATGTGTTGGGAACATAATAATTTAGCGAAATACTTTTAAAAGGGTTGAGAATGTTGTCCTCTCAATTTAAGTTAAGTGAAGTTTTAATGGGTAGTGATAATTTGAGTGGTAAAGGCTCAGTTGTAAACTTTTATTTATCTTTGGAATGAAAAAAACAATACAATGAAACTTCATCTAATACGTCATGCAAAAGCTCAATCACCTCTTCAACAGTTGGATTTTGATCGGCCTTTGTCAGAAAAAGGTAAAGTTCAAGCTAATTCTTTAGCTGCGTTTCTTTTAGATAAACAATTGCCAGATGAAGTCTGGGTCAGTTCGGCATCAAGAACACTTGAAACACTTTCTTATTTAGAGAGTAGTCATTCATTCTTTGAGAAAAAAATGATGGACGAGCTTTACCTCTGCTCAAAGGATGTCTACTTAAAAAAGTTATGGAGTAAAAAACAGAACGGTGATCTCCTAATTGTAGGCCATAATTTTGGTATATCTGATATAGTAAATTATTTCACAGGAGAATTAATCATGATGAAAACGGCTGAATATATTTGCATTGATTTTGGAGATTTTAACCTGAATGAAAGTTCGAAGGAAACAGGAATAATTATTGAACGATTTATTCCTTAAGTTTTTGATCCTTGTCTTCTTTTTTCGGTACGTAATGATAAATGATTTTAACTTCTTGAGCTTCTCTTTCCTTTTGAAACTCTAATTCTTGTGCAATTCTGATTTTTTCATTTAATTCAGCTTCGAAATCAGGAGGTTCTATACCTAATTCTTTCTCAATTTCATATTGAAATTTTGGCGCTTGTGGACCATGCTTTCGATAGATCAATGCAAGTGCAACACCGGTTACTAACCCTGCAAGATGTCCCTCCCAAGAAACATGAGTCTCCGTAGGGAAAACTCCCCAGATCATACCCCCATAGATAAAAGCAACAAATAAAGAAATAGATTGTAACGGTCTATATTTTCGAATCACACCAGAAGTGAATAAAAACGCAGCCATGGCATAAACGACTCCACTCATTCCAATATGGAAAGAATTGGTGTTCTCAGCAAAACTCCAAATTCCAGCCCCTGTGAATATCCAAGAAAAAACGAATACGCGCAAAGCGATATCTCTGTAATAATAAATGATGGCAGCAAGTAAAACAAAAGTCGGTGGTGTGTTGTTTATAATGTGGCCTATTTCACTTTTGGAATGGATAAGTGGCATCAATAATATGCCCTTCAAACTTCTGAAGTCGTGAGGCATTATTCCAAATTTGTAGAAGTCAACCGATGGAAAAAGATGATCACCCCAAAAGACAAGCCACATCACCACAACTAAAATAGCTGGGTAGAAAACAGCTTCGAATGGAGAACCAAATTGATTTTTTAATGACATCGGTTTCCTGTAGTCAAATTATGTGCCTTGATTTTTTTGTGACAACTTGTCAGCAAGAGTTAAATTAAATTTTGTTTCATCACTTTTGAATGAATTATTTTGCTCTTGTGTACTTATCATTTTGAAAAATGAAGACAAATAAGATTTAATGAAAAAAATATTTTTTTTGAAATGGACGAGGCTGGTCTTCAATTCTTGGCGCATTGACTTTAATCGAATTAAGTGTAACTAATTCTTTTATAGTAAATTAACTTGTGTGGTGGCGTGGTGTTGACAAGGGTTTTCTTGGTTGAAAAGTTGAAAAACTGTTTTTCCATTCCCTCAATAAAACACATCTTACACCTCATAATTGGACAATGATACTTGCAAAGAAAAAAATTTTATTAAATTTGGCTAAATTATAAACTTAGAACACGATTAAATTAATCTTTTTGAACATGAAAAAAACAATTAGTTCTTTAGTTATTGCCGCAGCAATGACTTTCGGTTTTGTAAACTTATCAGTTGCTGAACCAAATGATTCTATTACAGATGCAACAGAAGTTGTAGAAGAAGTAACAACCGAAGAAACACCAAGTGTTGCTGAAGAAGCACAAATGGGAACAGACGAGACAGTTGCTAGTGATGATACTCAAGTAGAATTGAGCTTCGTTCAAACCTTAAAACAAAAATACATTGAAGGTGCTCCATTGTGGATGACTCCTGTATTGATTTGTTTAATAATTGGTTTAGCACTTTCAATTGAACGTATCGTTTATTTGAACCTTTCTACAATTAATACAAAGAAATTTTTAGACGAAGTGGAGACTGCATTGCAAAATGGTGGAGTTGAAGCAGCGAAAGATGTATGTAGAAATACAAGAGGTCCTATCGCTTCTATCTTCTACCAAGGTCTTGACCGTGCAGAAGAAGGGATTGAAATGGCTGAGAAATCTGTAGTTTCTTATGGTGGAGTTCAAATGGGACTTTTAGAAAAAGGTCTTTCTTGGTTGTCTTTATTTATCGCTCTTGCACCAATGCTTGGTTTCTTAGGGACAGTAATTGGGATGATCTTTGCCTTCGATAAAATTGTATCGGATGGACAAGTTTCTCCAACAACAGTTGCCGGTGGTATTAAAGTATCTCTATTAACAACAGTATTTGGTTTAATTGCTGCAATTATTCTTCAAATCTTTTACAATTACATCGTTTCAAAAATTGACGGATTAGTAAATGAAATGGAAGATGCTTCTATCTCATTAGTAGATATGATGTTGAAACATAAAATCGCAAAGGTTTAATTTTAACCTTTCGATGAATTGAATTTATTTATTAATTAATAATTGTAAAAACATGGATACTAAAAAGCTCAATTTATACATGAGTATTCTTAAAGTAACATTGGTTGCAATTGGAGTAATCGCAAGTTTATTCCTTTTCGGTGGTGCTGACATGAATAGTACAATCGAAGAACAAGAAGCTTTTAGAGAGGGGACTAGTTTGTCTTTTTCTATTGGTTTTACCGGCTTTCTTATTATGTCTAGTTTAGGACTGATTTTAATTTTCTTCTTCGTACAACTTATCTCTAACCCGAAAAAGACAATCATGTCCATTATCGGAATTGTGATCTCATTGGTTCTTTATCTAGTGTTCTTAATGGTGGGAACAACGGATACAAATGAATCATTGAAATTATTAGAAGATGTTCAAGTGGAACAATCAACAATTGATTCGACAACTGCTGGATTGTACTTAGTACTTACATTAATTGTAGTTGCTCTTTTAGCGGCTATATTTGCTCCTTTTATGGGGAGATTTAGAAAATAATTTAAACTATGGCAAAGCGAGAAATACCTGAAGTAAATGCTGGTTCGATGGCGGATATCGCTTTCTTGCTACTGATTTTCTTCTTGGTTACTACAACCATGGATAAAGATCAAGCATACATTCGAAGTATACCTAAAAATATTGAGGTAACAACTCCTCCTGTACCTGTACAGGAAAGAGATATTTGTGCAATTCAAGCAAATAGCAAAAATCAATTGATGATTCGTGGTCGACTGATGTCTGATCCTGAATTGATTTCGGATGAAATTGTAAAATTCTTTCGTACGAATGAAAAACAAAATGATCCTACAAATGATTTCCCGATGTATTCGAGAATTTCAATGAGTGAGATTGATGCTTTATTAAATCAGGCAATTAAAGAGGCTGAAGAAACTGAAGCAACTCCAAACGCAATGGAAGAAATCATTGATTTTAAATACCGTCAGGTGGCTGAATGGGAGAAAAAGAAGAGTGCACTGAAATTATATGGGAAAAATAAATTGCCAGAAATCAGTGTACAAGCACATATTCGTATCGATGTCCAGAAAGGAACTGAGTACGGCTTGTTTGCTAAAATTCAATCTGAGGTTGAAGAAGCTTTCTTCGAATTGAGAGATGATGCAGCAAAAAGTATTTTTAATGAGTCTTACGCGAAGATTAAGGGGCGCTATGCAATGGATGAGTCTAAGCCAGATAAAGAAAAATTAGCTTTATTGAAAATCCTTTATCCAGATAGAATTATTGAAGTAACACCGAAACAATAAAAAGTATGTCGAAATTTAAAAAAGATAGCGGGAAAACAGTACCTGGAGTGAATACAGCTTCACTTCCTGATATTGTATTTATGCTTTTGTTTTTCTTTATGGTTGCGACAACTAGTAAAGAATCTGACCCATCTGTAAAAGTGGTTCAGCCTGAAGGTGCTCGTACAACTGATATGACTCCTTTTAAGCAACGTTCTGAAATTGACTTTCTATACCTTGGAAAACCATTGAATAAAGCAAGAGCTGCTCAGTATGCTAAAATGGGGATGGAATACCTGTTGTTCATGGATAATGTAGCACAGTCTAAACCAGATCAACTGTATAATACAAATACGATTAAAACGTGGAAAAAAGATAAATTTGAATCGAAACCGCCACGTATGAAGAAACCAATTGAGAATGTGATTACTTGTATCAAAGCTGATAAAGGTGCACCCTCTGGATTAATCTTCGATATTCGTAAAGAATTACAAGATATAGATGCTTTAACGGTTGCTTATGCAGTGCGTGAAAGCGGTAAAAAATAATCGAAAATAAGTTTAACAAGCCCAGATTAATTCGTTAATCTGGGCTTTTTTATACCAAATAATATGCAGAATTTTGATGTTGTAAACCCTACAAGAATCATTTTTGGAAAGGAACAATTAAATAAATTACCCCAATTACTGAACGAAGCTAATGCGGCTAGGATTCTCATTACTTATGGCGGAGGTAGTGTTCAGAAAATTGGATTATTAGATAGAATTAAAGAACAATTGTCTGATTTCCATGTATTCGAATTTGGAGGAATTGAAGCTAATCCAGAATACTCCACCTTGATGAAAGCGGTGAAAGTTGCACGAGAAGAAAAGATTGACTTTATCTTAGCCGTTGGTGGTGGTTCTGTGATTGATGGAACGAAATTTATTTCGGGTGGCATAGGCTTTGAAGGAAATCCATGGGATGTATTGGAGAAAAAAGAAGGATGTGATTTTACAACTGCAATTCCTTTTGGAACTGTACTGACTTTGCCAGCAACGGGGTCTGAAGCAAATTCTGGTGCAGTAATTAGTCGCTCAGAATTTCAAGCAAAACGTGTAATGGGTGGTCCTTTATTCTTTCCGAAATTCTCTTTTTGTGACCCAACAGTCGTGGCAACTTTACCGAAACGTCAATTGGCAAATGGTGTAATTGATGCTTTTATGCATACTTTAGAACAGTATCTAACCTATCCAACAGATAATTTATTGCAAGAACGTGAGGCGGAAGGTATTCTTTCTACTTTAATCGAAATAGCAAACGTTGTCGATCATCCAGAGGATTATAAATTGGCAAGTAATTTAATGCATTGCGCAACTCATGCACTCAACGGAAACCTGAGATGCGGAGTGCCGACTGATTGGACAACTCACATGATTGGGCATGAATTAACCGCTATTTTCGGCATTGACCATGCACAAAGTCTGGCTGTTGTTGCACCTCGTCTGTGGGAATATAAATTCTCTGAAAAACAAGATAAATTAACCCAATACGGACAACGTGTTTGGAAATTAGAAGGGGACAACGTGACAATTGCTCGATTAGCTATTCAGAAAACGGAAGAGTTCTTTCAGTCTCTTGGTGTGAAAACTAAACTTTCTGATTATACGACCGATTTTAAAGAATGTGATAAGACAATTCGTTCAATTTTCGAAGAAAGAGGATGGGTAGCAATGGGAGAACGTCAAAGCATCACTCCCGAAGATGTGCAAGCAATAGTAAAAGCAACTTTTTGATGAACTCTCGCATCTTTCAATTTCATAAAAAAGCGAACGATGGCGTAAAAGAATTATTATCGAATACGACTTTAGGTTCAAATGGAGCAAAGTATCAACTGTTAGATACGAAAGATAAAATTGATGAATTAGATTCTCCTCTTTTTCTTACTCTTCAACGAAATGAAAAGGTTGTGGGCAATGTTACTTTTTGTAGAAGAAGAAAGCATTGGTATATACGCTATTTCGCTTTCGATAATTCATTTCAAAGTAGTGGTCAACGAAAAATGAAAAAGAAAGAAGGGGTTATAAAAAGAGAACTTCATCATTTTTTTGATACGACATTGAATGAAGGTTTTAAAGATGATTTTCCACAGTCATTTTATGCATACATCGACCCGAAGAATGTGAATAGTTTATGGATGACCGAGCAATTTGGTTTTGATAAAATAGGTGAGAAGGCGACTCAAACATTCAGCCGATATGCTCCAAAACAGAAAATGAAGATTAAAACTTCTACTGATTGGTCGATTGTACCTGATGAAATAAAAAAGCACTTTCGTTCAATGAATTACTTTTTTGAAGAAGTTTTCTTTACAGGAGAATTTGTCTATTCTTTGGATGAGAATAATAAGATGATTGCATTTTCAAAAGTGAGTGTTGCGCATTGGAAAATTGAACGTTTACCCGGGAAATTTGGAGGAGTTTTAGTGAAAGCGATTCCATTTATCCCCGTTTTAAATCGACTAATTAAACCAAAGAGACACACTTTTATTGTTCCCGAGGCAGTTTGGGTGAAAGAGAATAACTCCATTGTTCTTTCTTCATTCTTCGAAAGTATTCTTGTAGAAAAAAGACAAAACTTAATAATCTGGTGGGTTGATATAAATAATTCGCTTTATCAACGGTCTCAAAAAGAAGTCAAGTGGGGTTTAGTACATTCCATTATTGGTATTTCACCCGTTTATGTGGTCACAAAGTCGAACGATTTTTCATTCATAGATAATAAGAAGCCGATATATTCTGCTGCGATGGATTCATTTTGAAACAATTACTTATCTTTATCTTTAATTTAAATTAAAAAATGAAGTATTTAATCGTTGGACTTGGAAATCCAGGAAGCAAATATGAAAACACTCGACATAACATTGGGTTTAAAGTAGTTTCCGAATTTGTGAGAGAGAGAGGGGGAGAATTTGAAACGGATAAACTGGCCGATGTTGCCAAGGTAAAATTCAAAGGAAGAACATTTGTTGTCATCAAGCCCAATACTTTTATGAATCTTTCTGGTAAAGCGGTTAATTTTTGGATGCAACAAGAAAAGATTAGCAGAGAAAATATTTTGGTTGTGACCGATGACATTGCTCTACCGTTTGGTAAATTACGTATGAAAGGAAAAGGTTCTGACGGAGGTCATAATGGATTGAAAGACATTCAACGTGTTCTAGGCACACCACAATACGCACGATTACGTTTTGGAGTAGGAAGTGAATTTAACCCAGGAAAACAATCGAATTATGTATTGGGTGAATGGAGTAAGGATGAAGATTTGGCAATGCCAGAGAGAATTGAAACAGCAACAGAGTTTATCAAAGGTTTTGGAACGATAGGTTTACAATTAACAATGACAAATTGGAATAATAAATAGAGGAATGAAGAATGTAAAAGTATTAATTGTGGAGGATGAGATGATTATCGCTGATACAATTGTAGATGCAATTGAAGATTTTGGTTTTGAAGCATTGGAGCCCGCAGTAACTTATTCAGAAGCATTGGAAAGAATTGAGGAAGAATCTCCAAGTATTGGCATTTTTGACATCCAACTTTCTGGTAAAAAATCAGGTATTGATTTAGCGAAAGTCGTCAATGAAAAGTATAAATTCCCATTTATTTTCTTGACTTCAAATTCCGACAAAATGACCTTGGAAGATGTTAAAAAGGTACATCCAGCTTCTTTTTTGGTGAAACCATTTAACAATGAAGAATTATATGCTTCAATTGACATCGCATTGTATTCCTATTCTCAACAAAAAAGTAAGACAGTTAACGCATTAAATTCAGTACTCAATGATTCTATTTTCTTAAAACAAAAAGAAGGTTTTTCAAGAGTAGATTATGATGATATTCTTTTTGTGAAAAGTGATAATGTTTATCTAGATTTTTACCTTAAATCTGGAAAAAGAATGACGGTTAGAGGAACTATTTCGGAATATGTAAATAAGTTGCCTGAATGTTTCTTGAATACACATCGAAGTTATATAATTAACGTTAACCATCTTCAATCCCTTAGTGGTAATTCAATTACAATCCAAGGTCAAGAATTGCCGATTAACAAACAATCGAAAGAATTAATATTAAACATTGTTAATCAAGGGTAAGTATGAATTTTATTCACTCAATTTTCTTTTTCCTTCTTTTTTGTACTCCTTTCTTTTCTTTCTCACAAGGCAATTGGGATAATATTCTCGAAGCAGAAGAATTTATTTATAAAAACGAGATGGATTCGGCTCGTTTTTATTTAAAAGAACTAGAGCGTGACGAATATGTTGATGTACTAAATAGGATTGTTAGTTCTAATCATTCTAATCATGATTTATGGCTTTTCATTCAAGCGTCACTTGAAAGTACTCTTGTTGATGAAGAAAATCAAATAAAATTCATTAATAATAAGATTCATCTTCCTTCGTCAGAAAATAAGATAGATATCGATTATGTGAGGGTTAGAAGTGAGGAACATATTTTCCTAGTGAATTCGAACTTGTTGGAGGAGGCCGGAATCGTTTTGAAAGAACTTAAACAATATGTTTCCCGATATAAGGGAGGTAATTTGACTGAGTTGAAAAATGCTCAATACCTCATTAATCATTCGGATATTATTTATTTTGTCATTCAACGAGAAATCGAGAAAGGAGAAAAATAGTGTGATCAAAATGAAGTGTTAGCTCTTGAATTAAAAGATACTTTGTTACTTGGTATTTTAGCAAATGATAGGGCTGAGTTTTTGATATATAAAGAAGATTTAGATGGCTATATTACTTTGATGGAAGAAGCAATTCTTTTAGAAGACAGCAGGATTGAAAAGTCAAATATTTATTTTAAAAACGTAATTAATTTAATTGAAGCAAAGTCTTTTAAAGGAGGAGGCGATGATGAAGTAATTAGATTGTTAAAACGAGCTTATTCCCATCCAAGGTTTAAGGTTGAAAGTTATTATTTGATTATTCAGATGTTAGATAAAAAAGATGAATCCTCTCCTTTTTACAGTTGGGTGTATGAAGAATTTGAGGAGGGTGATGTTTTTTCTGTAGTTAAAAAAATGATACTTGAATCCGAAAAAAAACTTTTTCCAAATGATGTTTATCAAGTGATGAGGATTTCTGCAAATTTACTTTTAAAAAAAGGATTATATGAAGAGGCGTTTAGAGTTAAAGACGAGTCCGTCGCTTTTATAAAAACAATTTATGCAAAAGATTTATCTAAAGCGATTGCTGCAAATGAAATTGAAAAAAATGAGATTGAAAGTCAATTAATAGTAGAAATTGAAAAGGAGAGGGCGAATAAATATTTGAACATCATGATAATTTCAATTATTGGGTTATTTCTTTTCTTATTGGGGATTCTGTTTTTAAGAAAGAAAAACACCATTTTAAATAATCAAAAAAAAGAAATTGAGAAAAAAGACTTTGAAAAACAGCTTCTTCTCAAAGAAATCCATCACCGCGTTAAGAACAACTTCCAAATTGTTTCGAGTTTACTGCAACTCCAAACAAAAGGAATTGATGATCAAAAAGCAATTGACTTAGCCATTGAAGGACAGAACAGGGTAAAAGCAATGGCACTGATTCACCAGAAACTCTACCAAAATGATGAATTAACGGTTCGTTTCCAAGAATATGTTCAGTCACTAGTTACTGATATTAATAAAGCGTATTCTACAACAAAAATAAATCTTGAAATTGATATTTCTCCAGATTATACATTGGATATTGATACTGCAATACCATTGGGGCTAATCCTAAATGAATTAGTAACGAATAGTTTTAAGTATGCTTTTCATCCACAAAAAGAAAATATACTCCAAATCAATCTTGAAGAAGGTGATGAGTTTCAAACATTAATTGTGAAAGACAATGGTAAGGGAATCGATGAAAATATTGATTTGAAAAAAGTAAAGAGTATTGGGTTGCGATTAGTGAAGAACCTTTCAAAGCAATTGCATGGAACTTTTTCGTACAAAGTAGAAGAGGGTACCGCATTTACAATTACATACAAAGAGACTGGTTTTCGTGAGTTAGAAGATTAAAATAATATTTAAAGCACAATTTTTTGTTGCTTTTTAGAATCATTCTAAATCACTGATTAAAGTTTTTTGCGTAAATTTGCAGAACCCAAATATTAACTACCCAAATGCTTTTATATGTATCCGTTATACATAATTCTCCTTTAAGCATCTTGTTGTATTATTAAATGATATGCAAAGATACCTTGATGAGTTGTTCGCTAATTTCAGTGAAATTAGCCGTTATTCTGATGAAGAAGAAAATCGATTTAAACAAAAAGTGGAAGATTTTATCCTTTGGGATAAACCCGACTTTGTTGCTCTAATCGGACCTGAATCTACTGAAGTTTTTCCCTTCCAAAAAAATATTGGACTTAATTTCTATGATAAAGAAGAAACGGTTCAGTCTGCAGTGAATTTTATTCTCGAGGAACAGAAAGAAATTATTACAAATATAGATCTACGAACAATGGAGTATTTATTTGAAGTTAGCTCAAAACCAATGGATATTCTGTTTAAACTTCGATTCAATATAGAGTTTGCAAAAGGAGATGTTCGGACAATGATCAGAAAAATCCATGTTCTTGAAGTAAATAAATACGGAAAACCGAAAGTTGGTTTGATGGGGATAACAGATATGACTGAAGTAATGAAAGGTGAACGTCTTGTTTTTGAAGCTAAAACGACCAATGAACAGATACTTTATTCTAGAGAGTATAAACGCTATATTAAAGATGTAAATGACATCCTGAAATGTTCTAAGTGTCTTACAAAAAGAGAGAGTGAAATTTTAGAGTTAATCTCAGATGGTAAAACAAGCCAAGAAATTTCTCAAATTTTAAAAATCGCTAAAACAACGGTTGATAAGCATCGACAAAATATGTTGAAGAAGAACAATGTATCCAACATTACTTCTCTGATGCGTGTACTAAGTTAGAAACTGATTTATTGTAGTTATATGTAAGTATTGCACAGTTGTTTCTGTGTGTATATCTTTGCCAAAACTTTACTACCCAGCAGAAGTTTAAGTAACATTTTTTCATTACACATTTCCTATGTAGATGTAAATAATGTTTTCACAACATTTTCCTATGGGTTGGTAACTTTTATTTTTTTTAAGGCTGAAGAACATCTAGCTTTGATGTCTGATTTAATGTAAAAGCATATTAAACTACAATATATGAAAACTAAAAATGATGCATTTTTAAAAATGTTCTCTGTAACGAGAATGTTTGTTTTTTTGTTTACTATTTTCTCATTTGCTGCGAATAGTCAATACGAAGGTCATAATCACGAGAATTCTCAAAATATAGAAGAAGGCAAGAAAGATTTTTTTAATCTTGTAAATCATCAACCTGATTTTTCATTCTCAAATGAAGCCGCTCGTTTTATTGAAAATAAAGGACAGTGGAATTCAAATGTTCTTTTCAGAACTGAATTAATAGACGGGTATATCTATTTTGAGAAAGAGGGAATTAAATATCATTTTTTCGATGGAAGTGCAATTTATGATGCAGCCCATTCTGGAGGTGAAAATAATCTTTCAATAAAACAGCACGTTGTAAGTGTAAAGTTTAAAAATGCTAATCCAAGTTCATTTGTCGAAGCTTCAAAAACATTTAGACAGCACAATCAATCTTATTTTTATGGTAAGAAGCATATAAGTGGTGTAAAGTATTTTCAAAAAATAGAATACAAAGAAATTTATCAAAACATTGATATTGTATATAACTCTTTTGATGACCACCTTAAATATGATATCAATGTTAAAGTTGGTGGTCAACCAAATGATATTGTTTTTGATTACTCAGGAGCAGAAAAAATTACTCTGCATAGAAATGGTAGTTTAGTTATTGAAACTTCAATCGGTGGTATTGTAGAATATACTCCTTTTTCTTATCAATTAATTAATGGAGAGAAAGTTGAAGTTGAATCCCATTTTAAAATTGTAAACAATGAAGTTCCTTTCGTTTTTCCAAATGGATACGATGAAACGAAAGAATTAATCATTGACCCAACATTAATTGCTTCTACCTATACAGGGTCTACTTCAGACAACTGGGGGAATACTGCAGCTCACTTTGCTGATGGAAGAATGGTGGTTGCTGGAATTACAAATGGAGCAGGTTATCCTACAACTGTTGGGGCTTTTGATGTTACTTATAACGGAGGGACAGCTGTAGCAGGTTCTATTGCTAGTGACATCGTTATATCAATATTTTCTGGTGATGGAACAACTCTTCTAGCATCTTCATATTTAGGAGGGTCGAATAATGAATATCCTCATAGCTTAGTCGTGGATCAAACAACTGGAGATGTCTTTCTAATGGGAATCACACTCTCTACGGATTTCCCGATGGCCGCATCAGCCTATGATAATACACATAACGGAAACTGGGATGTTTATGTAGTAAAAATGTCGCCAGATTTAACAACATTAATTGGGTCTTCTTTTGTTGGTGGGTCAAATCAAGATGGTAACAATATTGATGCTACCCACAATGATAGTGGATCTATTCTTAAGTTTAATTATTCAGATTCTCATCGAGGACAACTGATTTTAGATAACTCAGGAAACGTAGTGGTATCATCTTCTACTCGTTCAAACAATTTCCCAACTACAGCCGGTGTTGTACAACCTGCACTATCAGGTCAGCAAGATGCCGTGGTTTTTAAAATGAATAATGCATTATCTACAATGTTATTTTCAACTTACCTTGGAGGTACAGATTTCGATGGTGGTTTTGGAGTCTCATTGGATGCGTCAAATAATATTTTTATTTCAGGGGCAACTCAATCAAATAATTACCCTACAACAGCTGGGGTTGTTGATCAAACTTACAATGGAAATATAGATGGTTTTATCTCAAAATTAAATCCAACGGGAACAACTTTACTTGCTTCAACATATCTTGGAACAGGAGATAAAGACGGTGCTTTTTATGTTGATATAAATGACGATGTTTTCGTTTTTGGACTTTCACTTGGAGGAAACTATAATGTTACTGCAGGTACTTATTCAAATGCGAATAGTACACAGTTTATACACTCATTATCGAATGACTTAACACTAACAAATTTCTCTTCTGTATATGGTTCTGGAGGAACAGGAGGTCTTAGTGGACGGTCTAACATAAGTCCAACAGGATTTGAAGTAGATTCTTGCTCCAATATTATTGTTGTAGGTTGGGGGAATTTCACAGGGAATGGTACAACAGGGATGCCAACGACAGCAGGAGCTTATAAAACAACAACTGATGGAATTGATTTCCACATGGCTGTTTTTGATCCTGGAATGACAGGTTTAAGATATGCAACGTTTTTCGGAGAAGCTGGTGGTGTTGGTGATCATGTTGATGGTGGTTCTTCTACTTTTGATAACAAAGGGGTGATATATCAAGCTGTTTGTGCAAGTTGTGGTTCTACAAATGGATTTCCAGTTACTGCTGGAGCTTATTCTTCAAATAATAATTCATCTAATTGTAATAATGCTGTTTTTAAATTTGATTTGGATGTGTATTCTCCAGGTTCAGCTGTAATTACAACAGGTGGTTCAGGTTGTGCAAATATTCCAGTTACTTTCACGAATAGTAGTACAAATTCACTTACTTATTCTTGGGATTTCGGTGATGGTTCGCCAACTTCTTCGGCCTTTGAACCGACACATACTTATGCAACTGCAGGTTCTTATGACGTAACACTTATCGCATACAATCCAACAACTTGTATTCAATCTGATACTGCTACAGTGACTATTGTAATCGAACAACCTTCAATTACGATTACAACAAACCCTGCAACAGGAATAATCTGTAATGGAGATAATGTAACCTTTACAGGGGCAGGTGCAACTACTTTTGAATGGAGTCCTGGTGCTTTTACAGGTAATCCTTATGTAGATGCTCCTTCTACAACAACAACTTATACTGTAATCGGTACAGATGCAAATGGTTGTAAAGATACCACTACAGTAACGATTACGGTTGATCAATTACCAACAGTATCGAATGCAGGTTCTTCTCAAACGGTTTGTGAAACTCCAGGGACGGCTACATTAAACGGGAATGTTCCAGTTACAGGAACTGGGGTGTGGACTTTGATTTCAGGTACTGGGACTATTGTTAATCCAACTTCACCTTCAACAAACGTCACAGGTCTTGGTGTTGGGGCAAATGTTTTTGAATGGACAATTGCTAATGGAGCTTGTAGTTCTTCTTCTAGTCAAGTGACAATAAATGTCGATGCTGATGCGACAATTGCAAATGCTGGTCCTGATAGTACACTTTGTGAAACTTCTCCAGATATTACTTTATATGGAAACACTCCTACAGTTGGTACCGGTACTTGGTCTGTTGTGACTGGTTCTGGGACAGTGACTACGATAAATGATCCTAACTCAACGGCTACAGGTTTATCTGTTGGACAAAATGTTTTTGTTTGGTCTGTGGATAATGGTGCTTGTTCAACGAGTACAGATACGGTTATTATTATCGTTAATACTACCCCAACAGTTTCTAATGCAAATTCTGACCAAACAATTTATGCGAATAATGGTACTTTCTCTGGAAATGCTCCTACAAGTGGAAATGGAACTTGGATTCAAATAAGTGGACCAAATACAGCCACAATTACAAATCCAAATGATCCTGCGTCAAATTTTACAGGTCTTGTTGAAGGTGTTTATGTTTTCGAATGGAATATTTCAAATCCTCCTTGTTCAGCGAGTACTGATCAAGTTACTATTACGGTAGATTTAACAAACGACCCACCTTCTCAAGGCAATGAAACAATGACTGTTGATGAGGATGATCCAGCAACTACGTCGGTTGATTTAACAACAAACAATGTTGACCCAGACGGAACGGCAACTGATTTAACCACAATCGTAAGTACAACAGGCGGCGGAACAGTAACCAATAATGGAGATGGAACAGTTGATTACACCCCAGCACCAAACTTCAACGGAGTTGATACAGTAATTTATACGGTTTGTGACAATGGTACACCGCTTCCAATAGAATGTGTGAACGATACCTTATTTGTAACGGTAAACCCAACCCAAGATGCGCCGAGTCAAGGCAACGAGACAATGACAGTTGGAGAAGATGCATCAGCAACTACGTCGGTTGATTTAACTGCGAACAATATTGACCCAGACGGAACAGCAACAGATTTAACAACGATTGTTTCCACAACAGGTGGCGGAACAGTAACTAACAATGGAGATGGTACAATTGATTATACTCCATCACCAGGATTCAATGGAATTGATACAGTAATTTACACCGTTTGTGACAACGGACTTCCTTTACCAGTAGAATGTGTGAATGATACTTTATTTGTAACAGTAACACCTGTAAACGACCCATCGAGTCAAGGTAATGAAACAATGACAGTTGATGAGGATGATCCAGCAACTACGTCGGTTGATTTAACAACAAACAATGTTGACCCTGACGGAACAGCAACTGATTTAACTACAATCGTAAGTACAACAGGTGGCGGAACAGTGACCAACAATGGAGATGGTACAGTTGATTATACACCAGCTGCAAACTTCAACGGAGTTGATACAGTAATTTATACCGTTTGTGACAACGGACTTCCTTTACCAGTAGAATGTGTGAATGATACCTTATTTGTAACGGTTAACCCAATCCAAGATGCA
>JAJRQQ010000073.1 GCA_024280155.1 Bacteroidota bacterium | reverse complement strand
TCATTGATTCTGGCCCAGATTTTCGTCAACAGATGTTGCGAGAAAATGTTCAAACGCTAAACGCAATCATTTTTACGCATGAGCACAAAGACCACGTTGCAGGAATGGATGACGTGCGTGCATTTAATTTTGTTGAAAAAAAGGATATGCAAATTTATTGCTCAAAGCAAGTTGAAAAAGCATTGCATCGTGAATTTCATTATGTTTTTGAAGCCGTTAAATATCCTGGAGTTCCGAAAGTTAATATCAATTTAATTTCTAAAACAGATCAGTTTTCGATTGCAGAAGATGTTAAAGTGACACCTATCGAAGTAATGCATTATAAAATGCCAGTTCTCGGTTATCGAATAGGTGGTTTTACGTACATCACTGATGCAAAGACAATTAGTGGAGAAGAAAAAAAGAAAATCAAAGGAACAAAAACGTTAATTATCAATGCCCTCAGAAAGGAAGAGCATATTTCTCATTTCAATCTTGATCAAGCATTGGCGTTTATTGAAGAAATACAACCCGAGAAAGCATATTTAACGCATATTTCACATTTATTTGGGAAACACGAAGATATCGAAAAGTTGTTACCTAAAAATGTATTTGTTGCTTATGATGGAATGAAAATAACTGTTCATTAAGATATAAACCATGAAATTACGAAGTAATCGATAATTCAATTATATTTGCAATTCAATAAAATAAATTATGTCAAATAATATTCTTAAAGGAAAAAGAGGAATCATTTTCGGAGCGTTAAACGAGCAATCAATCGCTTGGAAAGTAGCAGAAAGAGCACATGAAGAAGGTGCAACATTTGTTTTAACGAATGCTCCAATTGCCATGAGAATGGGTGAGATCAATAAGTTAGCAGAGAAAACAGGAAGTCAAGTTATACCTGCAGATGCTACAAGTGTTGAAGATATTGAGAATTTAATTTCTCAATCCATGGAGATTTTAGGAGGAAAAATAGATTTCATTTTGCATTCTATTGGAATGTCTATCAATGTACGTAAAGGACGTCATTATACAGATCAAAATTACGATTTCACGCACAAAGGATTGGATGTTTCTGCATTGTCTTTTCATAAAGTGATGCAAACTGCAATGAAATTAGACGCGATGAATGAATGGGGTTCTATTTTGGCTTTATCTTATATTGCTGCACAAAGAACTTTCCCTGATTACAATGATATGGCAGATAATAAATCATATTTAGAGTCTATCGCTAGAAGTTTTGGTTACCACTACGGAATGGCAAAGAAAGTTCGTGTGAATACGATTTCTCAATCACCAACAATGACAACAGCAGGTTCTGGTGTGAAAGGATTCAATGAATTTATCAATTATTCTGAAAAAATGTCTCCACTAGGAAATGCTTCGGCTTTGGCTTGTGCAGATTACTGTATTTCTATGTTCTCGGATCTAACAAAATATGTAACAATGCAAAACCTTTTCCATGACGGTGGTTTCTCGAATACAGGAGTAACTCAAGCGGTTATTGAGAAGTTTGGAGAAGAATAAGAATAAAATACTATTATAAAAAAATGCAATCGAGAGGTTGCATTTTTTTTTGCCTCCAAGTTTCTTTATGTGTATTAACTCTAAGTAGGAATTATTTCCTATTTTTATAAAAGCCTGATAAGCTGTTTAATGGAGTTTAGCGGATTGTTAGCATTTATTAGAAAAAAAATGGGGAAGAAATTAACAGTATACATGATTGATGGAACAGCTTATGGTCCAAGATTTAGCGAAATTGGAAATTGGGTAGGGAAAGCTGTTTATAGCTCAAGAGCTTCGGTAAATAAAATAATGAATCGTTCTGAATTCGATAATCCAGGCGTATACTGCTTAAAAGGGGACCCAATAGATGATGCTTTTGATGAAAAAATCTATATCGGAGAAGCAGAAAACATTAAGAATCGTTTAAAACAACATCTTAGTGACCCGAAAAAGATTTTAAGGAATTAATATTTTTTGTAAGTAAAGATGAATTGCTCACTAAAACACAAATCAGATACCTTGAATCTCGAATGGTTCAACTTGCTCTTGAAGCTAAAACAGCCCAAATAGATAATGGGAATTCCCCCAGTTTACCTACTCTTCATGAAGCAGATATTTCCGATATGGAATATTTTCTTGACCAAATAAAACTAATTCTTCCTGTAATGGGTTTTAAGTTTCTTATTTCCTCTACAGTAAAACAAGAAGACATAATAGATTCTGCTAAGACAGATTCAATTCATGAAACCTATTATATAAAAACAAAAACCTTTAAAGCAGAAATGACTGAAACTAACCAGGGTTATATTGTAGCAAAAGGAAGTGAAGCAAAAAAAGAACTTTCAAACTCATGTACAGATACATATATAAATATGAGAAGAAAGTTAGTTGAAACAGAAATTATGGTTGAAGCTGAAGGAAAATTAATCTTTGCTGAAGATGCAGTATTTAGTAGTCCAAGTGCAGCATCAAACATGATTCTTGGTAGAAACTCAAATGGTTTTACGGAATGGATTAATAAAAAAGGATTAACATTTAAAGAGGTTCAAGACAAAATCAACTTATAACCTCAAATTCTCCAACAGCTGTTGGAGAATTTGTTATCAGAATAAGTATATTTGAATTTCTCCAACACTTGTTGGGGAAAAAGAAAACCAACTGGAACATATAGATAAATCAACCTATAAGGAATTATTTAGAAATATCATTGAAACGATAAACTCTTCTCGTTTCAATGCTTTCAAAGCAGTAAATAAGCATTTAATATCATTAAATTTTGAGGTAGGGAAATTAATCATTGATAGCCAAAATGAAAATAATTGGGGGAAATCTATTGTCGACACATTATCAAAGGACATTAACAAAATAATTGACGGAAAGAAAGGCTATTCACCACAGAATCTGTGGAATATGCGCCAATTTTATCTTGAATATAAGGACGAAACAACATTATTAAAATTAGCATTAGATATCCCTTGGGGACATAACATGCTAATTATACAGAAAATAAAAGACGAAAAAGAAAGGAAATATTACCTGAAATCAACAAGTGATATGGCATGGAGCAGAGCCGTTTTGCTAAATCAGATAAAAGCAGATGCATACCAAAGACATCTAGTAGCGCCAAAGCAAAATAACTTTGATAAAGCACTACCTGTTCATTTATCTGAACAAGCAAATGAAGCTTTAAAAAGCGAATATAACCTTGACTTCTTAGGGGTAACTGCCCCTATTTTAGAACGCAAACTTGAAAACAAGCTGATAGAAAATATCCGAGATTTAATAATGGAATTAGGATATGGTTTTTGTTTTATAGGTAACCAATACCGTTTAAAACTAAGTACAAAAGAATACTTCATTGACTTATTATTTTATCACAGAGTTTTAAAATGTTTAGTAGCGATAGAACTTAAAACAGTAGAGTTCGAACCTGAATTTGCAGGAAAAATGAATTTTTATCTCGAATTATTAGACGACCAAGTAAAAGAACATGACGACAACCCTTCAATTGGAATTATACTTTGTCCTGATAAAAATGATAGCGTAGTTGAATTTGCATTAAGAACAACTTCAAAACCAATAGGTGTGTCTAGTTTCAAGTTAACAGATAAGTTGCCGGAAAAATTAAAAGGAAAAATACCTAATGCAGAAGAATTAAAACAAATGTTAATAATCGCAAAAAAATCATAATCGCCCTTCGGGACGGCAACGCTTTTTAGCGGAGAGTCAGTGGTAATTCAAATAACATAATGAGAAAAATATTTTTTTTATTAATAATAGTATTTGTTGCATTCGGAATATTCACATTAATACAATTATTCCTGAATAATAAGATGGAATTAAAAATTTCAGATGCTATTCACAAAATCGATACTATATCAAAGAGTAAAGACAGTCTTCAAGTTGCTATAAATTCATCAAAAAACGTAAGGATTGAATTCGCTTCAAAGTTTGGGGGGAATCCGGAAATCTGGAGAAATTTGGAATCTACACTGACATTTCCAAATGCTCGAGAATCAGTCTATCATAGATTAGATCAAGAGTTTGTTGAAATGTGTAGAGGACTAGGTCATAAAGATTCAGAATCGTTTTTTGATTATATCACTGAGCATTCGATTGTTATCGAGGGTGAACGAAAATTTCAAATTGAACAATTAAGTTCTGAGATTACTAACACTATTGAAACAAAACAAAGACTCCAAACTAAAATAATAAAATTTTCAAGTGTCATTAAATGGACTATGATTTTTATTCTTTTAATCATAGTTGTTTTATTTATCGAAAAGGCAACTATTCGAAGTAAATCTTAAACCAATATGCTGATGACACGCGCTAAAAAAATAGGGCAAAGTACATATTCTAGAAAAAAACCTACTTTTCCTAGCGCAGAACCGTTACTCTTATTAAGCAAAGGAATCTGTTTATTATAGAATATTTCCAGATTGAATTACTCTATAATTACCCGTTCGTTATAAACTCCTTCTTGAAGAAGAATCTGAATAAAATACACACCACTTTCTAAATCATTAATTAGAATGGTTGCACTTTCTTTCGCATCCATTGTTTTTACAACCTGTCCGTTGGTGTTAAATATAGTAATACTTTCTAACTGAACTTCTTCGCTAATCGATATAGTAACATTTTCCGAAGCAGGATTTGGATAAATATTTACATAATCCGACCAATCAATTTCACTGATAGAAACGTTGTAAATTCCCCAAGTATCTTCAGCATCAACACCGCCCCAAATTCGAGTAGCTAAATAAGGATTGTCAATGAATGGATTTCGATTTCCTTGTCCATTTGTGTTGGAGGTTAATTCTAAATAGTCGTTTCGAGCAAGTTCAATAGAAGAAACAGAATCTTCAGCATTCCATTGTAAGAATAAATCAATCATGTCAGGGTCAATAGCAACAGAAGTTCCAACGCCAACATTAATCGGTAAACATTGATTGCCATAACGTAAGTACATATACATCATCATTCTTGCAACATCTCCTTTCCATTCATCACCTGGGTACCAAAAATTTGAATTTACAATAGTAGAATTCCCGCTCCCATCTGCAAATTTTTTGCTACCCCTAGATCCATTTCGTTGAACATCAGAAGCACGAAGCATGTGAGCATCAGCTCCTGGACCAGAAGTGCCTAAATTGGGTGTTCCCAAAGATTTTGGGTAGGTGTGTTCACGATTCCATTGACCAACGCCACCTCCAAAGTTGTTTTTATCTCGTGTTGCATCAGTTGTTACCTCTCCGTCAGTATCATCGAAGCCATAAACCAATTGAACATTCGCCGTATTCAGTGTGTCTAAATCAATAATTTGTAAAACAGCTTTGACTTGAGTATAAGATAAGTTATTGGTGTGAGTGACTGTGATTTTATTGGCTAATTCAGCTTTTAAAGCCATTCCTGTTAAGGTTAAATTTACATTGTTGTAATACGTTTGTTGCGCAAAAAATGTAGAAATGTAAAGTATAAAGGAGAGTAGAATTGTAAATTTCATTGTATTTCAGATTGATTTTGCATAAAAATAATCTAAAAAAATCATAACTGACTTGTTCGAAAGATAAAAATGATATTTAAACGATTAAGTAAAGGGGAATTTATTTTTTTCTAAAAAAAAAACAAAAAAGGCGACTCTTTCGAATCGCCTTTTAAAATATTGATATGTTTTAATCTTAAGCCATTACCTTCGGCGCAGCAGATAAGATAGCATCACTTGTTTCATCTGCGAAGATTTCAAAATTCTTCACAAATTGTTCAGCTAAGTGATTTGCAGTTTTGTCAAATTCAGCTTTATCAACCCAAGTATCTTTTGGATTTAAAATTTCAGAAGGAACTCCTGGAACTTCAGTTGGTATTGCTAATTCAAAGATAGGTTGAGTTTTATATTCAACATTATCTAATTTACCGTCCATTGCTGCAGTAATCATTGCTCTTGTGTAAGGTAATTTCATTCTGCTACCAACTCCGTATGAACCACCAGACCATCCTGTGTTGATTAACCAAACATTGATGTCTGTACCTTTTAACTTCTCTCCGAGTAATTCAGCATATTTTGAAGGGTGGAGCGGTAAGAATGCTGCACCGAATCCAGCTGAAAAAGTTGTTTGAGGCTCAGTAATTCCCATCTCAGTACCGGCAACTTTAGCTGTATAACCCGACATGAAATGATACATCGCTTGTCCTCTTGTTAACTTAGAGATAGGAGGTAAAACTCCAAAAGCATCTGCCGTTAAAAAGAAAATATTTTTAGGTGCTCCACCAACAGAAGGCGTAACGATATTATCGATGTGATGAATTGGGTATGAAACACGTGTATTTTGAGTGATCTCTGTGTTCTCGTAATCTGGTGTAGATGTACCATCCACAAAACCAATGTTTTCTAAAATAGCACCATATTTAATTGCATCATAAATTTGGGGTTCTTTCTCTTTCGATAAATCGATTGTTTTCGCGTAGCATCCACCTTCAAAGTTAAATACTGTATCGTCAGCCCAACCGTGCTCATCGTCACCAATTAAACGTCTGTTTTCATCCGAAGATAAAGTTGTTTTCCCTGTTCCAGAAAGACCGAAGAATACCGCAGTATCCCCATCTTTACCAATGTTAGCAGAACAATGCATAGAAAGAACATTTTTCTCATGAGGAAGAATGAAATTCAATACAGAGAAAATTCCTTTTTTAATTTCACCTGTATACCCTGTACCACCAATAATGGCCATTTTACGTGTGAAGTTCAAAATTGCAAAGTTATGTTGACGTGTTCCATCAATTTCAGGATCAGCCATGAAACCAGGTGCACAAACAACATTCCATTCAGCATCAAAGTTCTCAATTTCTTCATCCGTTGGGCGGATAAACATGTTGTGAGCAAAATGATTTGACCATGGGAATTCCGTTGTAACTCTTAGGCTAAGACGGTGATTTTCATCAGCACAAGCAAAAGCATCACGAACATATACATCTTTGTCCATTAAATACGCTTTCATTCTGTTGTAAAGCGCGTCAAATTTTTCAGGTGTGAATTTAATATTAATATCTCCCCACCAAACAGCATCCTCTGTTTTATCATCACAAACGATGAATCTGTCTTTTGGCGAGCGACCTGTAAATTCTCCAGTCTCGATAGCAATAGCTCCGGTGTCTGTTAAAACACCTTGTCCATTGATGATTGTGTCTTCAATTAAATCAGATGGAGATAAATTCCAAAATTGATTTCCAAGGTTGGTTAACCCAATTGTTTCACTTAAATTGGCATTTTTTCCTTTTTTACCAAATATGTCCATTTTTTTAGTTTTTTCGCTTTCGCTTTTATTAACAAGGCAAAGTTAAGGGAATATGAATACAAAAATGTTAAAATAGAGATGAGTTTCAAACAACTTATGCACTTAATTTGTTGAAATCTATTTTTAAAAGTTTGATATTTATTCTATTATTTTAATAAATCTCTAAGAGATTCAACGGCAGATTGAATGTTCTTTCTAACCTCTGATATACTTGCATCCATCATGTAACAAGGTGCTGAAATGATTTTATTCTTTTTATCGACTTCAATTCCGCGTATTGTTTTCTTACTGGCTTCAGTACCACAATGTTTTAATCCTTCGATGAAAGAATTAATCTCATAAGGAGATTTTTCTGCATCTGTTCCAATTGTCATTTTGGGATGAATAGAAGAACCTTGTAATGCTTTTGCCAAGACAACTGGACTCACACATAAGGCAGCAATTGGCTTACCTATATTGACAAGGTTTACCAATAATAATTTCACTTCAGGTAAAATGTCACCATCAGGTCCGTTGAATGCCCAAGTCGTGAAGTTCTTCGCACTTCCAAATCCACCAGGAATAATCAAAGCGTCGATATC
>JAJRQQ010000072.1 GCA_024280155.1 Bacteroidota bacterium | reverse complement strand
AAACCGACTGGTTGCATGGTTTTTTTATAAAAACAATGTTTTTTTCAAAATAAATCCAAATTGTAAGACTTGATGTTCTCTTTTTAAATCTATAAGAGTTGAATTTGGTTTAAAATCGTAAAGATATTTTCCATAGACACCGAAACTCACCCCTGGGAAGTGGTAAATGAATTCTGGTCGAACAAATGTCTTATACCCAAATTTATTCGTAACAATTCTGGAATTATCAGCAGAGTTAATTGAGCTATTCTTCTGTAAAGAAAGATTTAGTCCAACAGATGTTTTTATTTCAAAACAATTTCCAATAGGAAGATGGTAGTTCACAGAAATAGGGATGCTAAAATTATTTTCGGACAATGTATTTTGAGTATTAAAGTAATTGATTGTAGAAAAAGTTGTATCAATAAAAATAGCTTCTAGTCCCTCATCTGAATAAGAAATTGTTGAACGGTCCCAACCGAAACCTGCTGAGAAACCAAATCTTTTGGATAGTTTAAATTCATTTTCCAAGGAAAGATGGAAACCATTACTTTCTTTGATTTTAGAAATTCGGAACAAGTATTCTGTATTGGTAATGACTTCTTTTAATCGATTATCATTTAGGTTGTACCCCACATATAAGCTTAAATAGAAAGGGAAGTTTCGCTTATTCTTCGAGGATGCTAATTTCGGTTGAAGAATCGTTGGTTTTTCTTGTTCTATTGATTTAAGAGGTAGTGATAGAAGTGGTAAATTATTCGCCTCATTTTTTTGATGAAGTACCTTGTTTTCTGTTGGATTATCAGAATTTAATGCGGTATTATTTAAAGAAGCATTTTCAATAACAGAAGAATATTGGGGCGTTTTTGTTCTGTTTTTTTGTTCTGTTTTTGGAAGAACTTGTTCTTGTGAATGAACGATTTCTGGAGTACCCTCTTTTTTGTCAAATTTCTTTTTAGAAGAAGTATTGTTAAAAGTTTTAAGTGTGTTTCTACTCGTTGAATTTTCTTTCGTTGATGAGAAATTAGTTGTGTTTCTCATTTGTTCTTTCTCATGAAAATCAATTAACGATTGATTCGTTTTAGAATTATCTACCTTTGATTCATTGAACGTTACTGAATTTTCAACACTACTTTCTTCAGTCGTTTCATTTTGTATTTGAAATTCATCAACTCGATTATTCTCAGTTTTAGCGGTTAATTCTTTCGTAGCTTTTTTTTCTAAGATTGGAGTATTAAAACTTTGTGTAACCGTGAACAACAATGCTCCAATTACTGACAATAAATTAAAAAAATTAAATCCTTTACCTACCGATGATGCTCCGCCTGAAAATGAAATATTTGTGTAAATAATTTCTTTATTATGTGTTGGTGGAACTATTTCGTTATTCAATAAAGTATCACGGAAGAGTTGTTCTATTTCGTCAAATTCTTTTTTCATCCTGCTACTTTTAATAATTTGAGTTTTCTTTTTATCGCTTTTTTAGCATGGGAATATTGAGATTTTGATGTGCCTTCTGATATCCCAAGGTATTCAGCAATTTCTTTATGTGTTAGATTATCCAACACGTACAATTGAAAAATAGTACTATATCCTTCAGGTATTTCTTTCAGAATATTTAAAAGAGAATCTTTAAAATTATGATTAGATTCATTCGAAGTATAATCTTCAGTCGTGAAAAGAGGTTCTCTTTCTTGATTAAGATAATCGTTGAATGTTTTTTTCTTTTTAATAAAGTCGAGGGCTGTACGAATTGTGATTGTTTTAATCCACGCTCCGATAGGCTTACTTTTATCAAAACTTTTTCTTGCGTTGTATATTTTTATAAACGCTTCTTGAAGAACATCATCTGCGTCATCTTTTGAGCGTAGATATCGACAACATATTGCATACATACCCGGTGAGTATTTATTATAAATTACAGAAAAGCCGGACTCTTTCCCAGCCACAAAATCTTCTATGGTTCTAGAATCAATCAATATTATTTATTTAGAGTCCTCTGCTATTCTATTAGTAAATACTTTTATTAAAATAAAGGGTTGTATATTTTTTAAATTATTTTTTTAAAATGAAATTCAATTGAGCATCTTTTCCGTTCAGCACATCTTCTCTTGTAGGGTATATTGTATGATGTGGAATTGTTCCATGTCCATCAGGAAATAATTTTTGGTCAACATTCTGCTCAGCCACAACAATAAAAAGTGAAATTTCTATGCCTGAATTGGGTAATCGGTAAAATAAAGGAATAGATCCAGTATGTCGGTAATACCCTCCGCCAGTTTCTTCCCCAACAAAAACAGCATCACTTTTATCGCGAACCAACGCGCTGAATAATGCACCGCCTGAAAATACATTTCCACTGATTAAAACATAAGTTTTGCCTTTAAAACCGTATTTTCTTTCCTTTTCAACAATAATTTCTTTCTCTTTGTAGTAATACAAACTGTCTTTTCCTTGGTAAAATTCTCGATGAAGTATACGATGCATTTTCGCTACTATTTTATCGTCACTTTTTTTCTTTAAACCTAACATCTCTTTCCATTCATCTGTTAAATATTGTGGATAGATTGGGATGTTCATTGTATTTAATCGTCTGAATTTATTCTCACTAAAAGTTTTGTTGATGAGGTAAGAAGCTAATCTCATATCGTTTCCGTCATCACCACCAGTATTTTCTCTAACATCAACAATGAGTGTTTTTGTGCCTTTTTTGTCTATTTCTTTGAAACTTTTCTTTAAAAAATGAAAGAATTTCAACTGATTGATTTTTGTATTGGTTGAAAATGTATTCACCGTCAATAAAGCAGTCGTATCATCAATAAAAGACAAGTAATAAGGTTCCAATTCTTTTTCTTCAAAAGTAAATTCATCCTTTTTCAACTGATGAATTTCAAGTGAAGCAACTTCTACTGAACCGTATGGGATATAATCGAGTTGAATGATATCAGATTCTCCATAGGCCATGAAATAAAAGTAGAAAAAATATTGTTCAAGCTGACGATATTTAAAAGTTTCATTATAACCGTCAGAACTTAATATTTTAAAGATATCGTTTGTGATTTCTTCAACATTTTTTCCATTGATAGCTACAATTTGTGCTCCAGCTTCAATATTTCTAAAATCTTTGGTTAGAATAAGTGTGTCTTTGATAAATTTCACTTCAAATGGTAGAAAAACAATTTTTGTTGTATCGATGTTTTCAAACATTTTTT
>JAJRQQ010000071.1 GCA_024280155.1 Bacteroidota bacterium | reverse complement strand
TCCAAAATCAAATTCAATTCCGATGGTTATACCAATCGTTTCGTTAAAAGTGTAATTTACATTTGTTCCAACAGTAAAATCTGTACCTACACCATCAGTCACTAGTTTTTTTGTTTCCATTTTCTGGAAATTTAATCCAAACCCTGCAACCAATCCTGCTTGCACTTTCCGATCAGCAGCTTCTTGAGCAGAAAGGTTTAAAGTAAAACCAAGTGCTACAAGAGCGATTAATAATTTTTTAGAACGATGTTTTATTGAGATATTCATTTTTTTTTAATTTAAGGTTATTTTTAATTCTAGTGTTTTTGAGTACTTTTGAGTACGAATTTAATTAAATTAAATGATTCTAAGAAAAACCTTATTAATCCTTTTTGGTTTTACGCTGTTTTTAAGTTGTGAGAACAATCCTTTGGACGTTGATACGTCAAATATAAAAGTAGAAATAAATTTTGTAAACATTGATAGTCTTTTATTTTACACGGATTCCGCAGAATTAATTCAAGCGCATCATTTTTTAAAAAAAGAAGTGAAAAATATTTATGATTATGAAATTGGTCATGTGCTTAAGGTTGGAGATGTCGTTGATTCTGCATTTTACAATAGTATGCTACAATTTCGAGCAGATTCTTCGATTCAAGACCTTGAAAAATCAATTTCTTTATTAATTCCAACATTAAAACAGAAAGAAAGTGAATTGATTGGAGGTTTCAAACATTTGAAATACCACTTCCCGAATGGAGTAATTCCGAAGAATATTACTTATCTCAATGCTCTTTTTACAACTGCAATATTTTGTACAGAAGAAGAAATAGGTGTGGGGGCAGAGTGGTATTTGGGCAAAGAAAATAAGATTGTGCAACAATTAAATACACAATATTTCTTTAAGTGGATGAAGAATGTGATGGATGTTCGTTACTATGAACGTGATGTACTTACAGGCTGGATTGAAACACATTACGTTGAACCAGTTGACGGGAATTTAGCGGAGAATTTTATCCGTTGGGGAAAGGTGCTGTATCTAACAGAATCTGCTTTTCCTGATAAAGATAAATCAATCATTCTCCGATATTCTATCGACAATTTCCAATGGGCGATGGATAATGAAGAACAATTCTGGGAATACCTTGTGAAAGAAAAATTATTGTTTAAAACGGATGAAAAAACAACAAGGAATATGATCAATGAAGGTCCTTTCACTCCTGGACTACCTAATCAAGAAGCACCTGATCGTTTAGGGCAATTTATCGGTTGGAGAATGGTGCATCAATACATGAAAAAAAATGAAGTATCACTTGAAGAATTAATAAACGTTACTTATAACGATATACTTCAGGCATACGAAATAGATTAGAAAAAGGTTTATTTTCTCACGTCACTTACTATGTGAATATCGCGTTGAGGGAACGGGACGTTTAAGTTGTTTTTAGCTAATTCTTTGTACACTTTTCTTCGTAAATCTGATTTAAGATTTTCAATTCTAAATGTTTCCCTTGACCAAAAAATCAATTGAAAATCAAGAGAAGACTCGCCGAAATCAACAAATCGAGCAAAAGGTTTAGGGTTGGAAACAATACGAGTGTCTTCTTTCATTACAGTTTCTAAGCATTCGAAAACAAGATCGATATCTGAGCCATAGGCAACACCTAAATTAATATGAAATCTTACTTTTTCATCATCGGTAGACCAGTTGACCACTTTTTCAGAAACAAATTTTGAATTTGGAATAATAATCATCACGTCATCACGCGTCATTACTTGTGAATTTCTAAGGTTTATTTCCATAACGCGCCCCACAACACCATCAACTTCTAGTATGTCACCAATTTGAATCGTTCCTTCAAAAAGTAAAAATAATCCAGAAACGATATCTTTAAAAATGTTTTGCAATCCTAAACCAAGACCAATCAATAAAGCGGTTGAACCTACGAGTACAATCCCAACATCTATTCCTATAACTTCAAGAACAATAACAAGACTTATTGTCCAAATGAAATATTTTAGAATAAGGTAAATAGAAGTCCTTCGTTTAATATCAATGCGATGTGTAATAAAACGTGGGCGAGTAACTGCTCTTTTTAAACCGTATACAAAAAACCAAGTTATTGTTATTATAATTAAAGCAAGAATAACATTTCCAACGATTAATTTGAAATCGCCAAAGCCAAAAATTTCGTATTTTAAAAATTCATCCCAAATCATAGTGCAAAGATGAGAATAAAGTATCGCTTGTGAAAGAGAAAAAATAAATATTATCACTATATTCGTTGCTTAAATTATAAAAGAATGGCAACAACTTCAGATATTAAGAATGGACTGTGTATTAATCACAATGGTAAATTAGCTCAGATTATTGAGTTTCAACATGTTAAGCCGGGGAAAGGTCCTGCTTTTGTTCGGACAAAAATGAGACAAATTGAGTCTGGTAAAGTTTTAGATTTTACTTTTTCAGCGGGTCACAAAATTGAAATTGTTCGTATCGAAAATCGTGAGTATCAATATCTTTATCAAGATGGAGAATCTTATGTTTTTATGAATAATAAAAATTATGAGCAAGTAAATATTCCTGGAACAATGGTTGAAAAACCTAAGTTTTTAATGGAAGGGATGACCTGTAATATTCTTTTTCATGCAGAAGAAGAAGAACCAATTGTTTTAGAATTACCAATGCACATCATTTCCGAAGTTACTTATACTGAACCAGGGATTAAAGGAGATACTGCTACGAACACTATGAAACCAGCGACAATAGCAACAGGTGCAGAAGTTCGAGTCCCTCTATTTATCGATACAGGTGAGGTAATAAAAGTAGATACTCGTACAGGTGTTTACGTTGAAAGAGTAAAAAACAAATAAGAAGTAATTCAATTCATAAAAAAGGAGTAAAGTTGAATTTACTCCTTTTTTTATCTCGTTATCGAGTAAACATCCATTCGTTTTTAGTCGATTGATTTATGTCAAGCTGATAACCATCAATATTGAATAATTTTAATTCTTCGGGGTCATTGATGTTATTTTTCACAATATATCTTGCCATTATTCCTCTAGCTTTCTTGGCGTAAACCATTATTGTCTTGTATTCTCCATTTTTAAATTCCTTGAAACTTGGGGTGATGATTCTTCCTTTTAATGTCTTTTTATCAACGGCTTTAAAATATTCATTCGAAGCTAAATTAATAATAATTCCATCTTCGTTTTCTTCGTTGATGTTTTGTGCAATTTTCTTTCCCCAGAATTGATACAAGTTTTTTGTTTTTGGAGTAATTTCCCATCTTGTTCCCATTTCTAATCGGTACGGGTAGATAACATCCATCGGTTTCAAAATACCATATAAACCAGAGAGAATTCGAATTTTTTCTTGGGCAATTTCTAATTCTTTCTCCGAGAATGTCTCTGCATCTAATCCACGGTAAACTTCTCCGTCGAATGCAGATGCGCAATGGGCATTATTTTCATTCTTGGAACTGTCATTTTTCCAATTTTGATAACGTTCATAATTCAAAGTGGCTAAATTCTCCGATAAATGCATCATCTCTCCAATTTTCTTTGAGGATAGTTTTTGTAACTTATTCATCAATTGATTCGCCTCTTTTAAAAAAATAGGTGAACTTGTACTAGAAGTATTCAACGTTTTCTTAGTGTTGATTTTTTTTGCTGGAGATAAAAGAACTTTCATAGAATTTTAAATAAAAAGTAAACTAAATAAAACAACGACAATGACTCCAATTATATTTAAAATAAATCCAGTTCGCGCCATTTGATTGATTTTTAACATGCCGGAAGAAAATACGATTGCATTTGGAGGAGTGCCTACTGGGAGCATAAAGGCGCAACTTGCTGCAAGTGTTACCGGTAAGCACAATTGTAAAACGGAATAATCAGTGTTTAATGCGAATGCCGCAACTACTGGAATAAAAACAGAGACCAAAGCCATATTAGACATGATTTCAGTGCCAAATATTGAAATGGTAACAAGAACAAGAAGTATAATAAATAGAGGTAAATTTTCATATTCTTTGAAAACATCAGCCAATTCTGTAATTACTCCATTGATTTCTAACATTTTTGCTAATGCCATTCCTCCACCAAAAAGAATAAGTATTCCCCAAGGAAGTTTTTGAGTGTCTTTCCAATCCAACAGTTTTGTTTCTTTCTCTTTTCCGGGAAGAAAGAATAAAAGTATCGCTCCTAAAACGGCAACGCCTTCATCAGAATAATTGATAGGAAGGTAATGGGTGAGTACAGATCTAAATGACCATAAGAAAACAATACTTGAAAAAATTAGAATGACTCTTTTTTGATTGGTGGTCCATTTTTTCTTTTCTTTTTTTACAGAATCAATTTTTTCTTTCCCTTCTTTCCCTAATAAGAGTATGAAAAACAAATAAACCAATGCAAGCATAATCAAACTCAATGGAAGACCATATTTCATCCATTCTAAAAAACTTATTTCAATGCCGTAATCTTTCTCTAATAAAGATGCCATGAGGATGTTGGGAGGAGAACCAACCAAAGTTGCAATTCCACCAATACTTGCGCCATAAGCAACAGAAAGAAGTAAGAAAACAGAAAAACGAGATTGATTTTTCTCTTCAATATTTTTGAGAATTGCCATCGCCATGGGCAACATCATGAGTGAAGTTGCTGTATTTGAAATCCACATACTTAGCAACCCTGTACTCAATAGAAAACCTAATAAAATTCGTGCTTTAGAAGTCCCTACCAATCGAATAATAGCCTCCGCAATTTGAGTGTGAACATTCCATTTCTCCAAAGCAAGGGACAGTACAAATCCTCCAAAAAACAAATAAATGTAACGATGTCCATACGCCGCAGTTAAATCTGAAGGCTCTAGTACGCCAAGTGGAATCGCAAGTACAAAAGGGAATAATGCGGTTACATAAATGGGAACTACTTCGAACAACCAAAACAGAACCATTAAGCTAGCAACAGCAATTGCATACCAAAAAGTGGTGTGCTCATCGTTTTTAGGTGTGAGAAATATAATTGTAAGGAAGGTGAATAAACCTACAGAAGCAATCATATTTTTCGTGTTCATTCTTTTCATGGCATAAAAAAAAGCGTTCCATAAAATTGGAACGCTTAAAAATACATTTTTTTCTTAAACTATGCTTAGTTCAATTTATTCAATTTTTCAACAAAAGAAATTGCTTTTGTCTCAATTTCAGCACTAAAACCTTTAAAATCAGCTTTATTCTTTGCTGAATTGATTTTTGTTAAAAAAGCATCTTGGAAATCAGCAGCCTCATCAATAATTTTGTTTGCGTCATCTACTTTTTTGTCATCCATTAATGATGCTGTATAGCATTCTTCTACAATGTCAAAAACCATTGCGTTTAAATTCTTCTTTAATATTCTTCTACTTGACATATTCTTTATTTTCGTAATTATCATACAAATATAGGCAATTTATTATGAAGTTTTCAATCGTGAATTAAAAGGAGAACTTATAAATCAATTGTATATTTGCGTTTAAAATTAAATACAATGAAAATACTCTCTTTTAACGTCAACGGAATTCGAGCAATATCTAAAAAGAATTTCTTTGAAGACATGGATTCTTTAAATGCAGATATTATTTGCCTACAAGAAACAAAAGCATCTGTTGAACAAGTGAAAGAAACGGTTGCAGAAACACTTTCTTCGTATTATATCTATGCCAATCAAGCCGAAAAAAAAGGATATTACGGAACAGCTATCTTTTCTAAAACTGAACCTATTTCTGTTGTTTCTGATATGGGAATCGAAGAACATGACCAAGAGGGGAGAGTCCTTGCTGCAGAATTTGAAAATTTTTATGTGGTTACCGTTTACGTTCCAAACTCGAAAAATGATTTATCAAGATTGGACTATCGTCAAAAATGGGATGCAGATTTTCTAGCTTACCTAAAAGAGTTAGAAAAGAAGAAACCCGTAATTTCTTGTGGTGATTTTAACGTAGCACATAAAGAGATTGATCTTGCACGACCGAAACCAAATTACAATAAATCAGCTGGATTTACCCAAAAAGAAATTGATGGAATGGATCACTTTACTCAAAATGGTTTCGTTGATATTTTTCGCTCACAACACCCTGATGACGTGAAATATTCTTGGTGGAGCTATCGAGGTGGAGCAAGAGAACGAAATGTTGGCTGGAGAATTGATTACTTTCTTATTTCTGAATCATTGCAAGATGAAGTCAAAAAAAGCACCATCGAAAATGATATTCTCGGTTCCGACCATTGCCCAGTTGGAATTGAAATGAGTTGAGCGTTTCGGGGATAAATTGTCTGCTCTTTACACCAAATCTCTATTCTCTGTTCTTCAATTCTCTTATTGTTGCAATAAATTTCTGTTCAACTTCTTCGTGATTGTTATTGCTTTCATCAATGATTTTTCCATTTACAATTGTTGCAATCGTTGTGCGTGCATCCGAAGTATAAAGAATTGTACTTGTTCTTCTTTCTGAATCTGTCGTGGCTAAAAAAGGATTGTTCTTATTGTACACAACCGCATTGAGTTTTTCTCCAACCTTAAAAAAGTCAGGTTCAAAATTATTCATCGCTTTTCGTCCAGCAACTGTTGCCATTTTTAGTGCAAATTCACCACTATTGCCATTTGTTTCAGAAGTGTAGATATTTCTTTTATGCGTAATCAGACGTTGACCATAATCCAACAGTCGTAATTCCTCTAATGGATTGATGCCGATATGACTATCAGTGCCAATACTCCAATTTCCATCGTAGTTTTGAAAATCAATGAGAGGGAAGAGGCCATCACCTAAATTTCCTTCTGTCGTTGGACAAATAACAACATTGGCTTTAGAGTGTGCAATTCCTTTAGTTTCGTTTTTTGTTAAATGTGTCGCATGAACCAAATGATAGCGGTCGGATAACTCAACATTCTCCAACAACCATTCTACAGGTCGTTTTCCTAAATAAGAAATAGAATCTTCAATTTCTTTCAATTGCTCAGAAATATGAATATGGAATGGGATGTCCTGAGGACCTTCTTTTGCAATTTTTGCAATATCCAAAGGTTCTACACCTCGCATCGAATGAATTCCAATACCGACATTTGCGCCGCCGTAGAAAGAACAGGATTTTTTACTTGCTTCGAGTAATTTTAAATACTCATCAATGTTTGGAGAAATAAATCGTTTTTGTTGTTCATTGGGCTGCTTACCAAATCCTCCTTTTTGATAGAAAATTGGAACGAGTGTGATATTTATTCCTGCTGTCTTTGCTGCTGCAATCATTCTTCCCCCCATTTCTGAGAGATTCTCGTATTTTTCACCATTTTTATCGTGGTGTACATAATGAAATTCTGCAACATTTGTATAACCATGCCTTACCATTTCAGTATAAAGCATGGTTGCAATGTTTTCAATTTGATCAGGAGTTACACTTAAAGCAAGTTTATACATCGCCTCACGCCACGACCAAAAATCATCTGAACTACTTGATGTTTGGTGATTTTCTGCCAAACCTGCCATTGCATATTGAAAAGCATGAGAATGCGCATTTTGAAAACCAGGAAGCGTGTATCCATCAATGATTTTTGCATCTGAATCAGTACTGTTTTCTTCAAGCGTGAGAATGTTCCCTGAAGAATCACTGGTAATTAGAACATTA
>JAJRQQ010000008.1 GCA_024280155.1 Bacteroidota bacterium | reverse complement strand
CTCAAGCTGCTTCTCTTTTAAACGCAATTTAGCTTCAAGTTCTTTGATGTACTGTTTGTCTTTATCTTTCATTGGACGTCCTTTAGTTAAATAGGTTGGATGCTCTAATTTACCATATTTTTTTAACCAACGAGGAATACAAGAATTTCCTGATATACCGTATTTTCGTTTTAATGTAGCTTTTGTTGATAAACCCGACTCATATTCTGCAATTACTATCCTTTTAAAGGCTTCACTGTAATTTGATGGGCGACGATCTTTTTTTGTTTTTTCCATTATTGTTGACTTTTTAGTTAATTAAGTCAACTTTTTTCAGGACAAGACACCCTATATAAAAATCCTTGCATACACTGCAAGGATTTTTTTTGCACACTATTTGTAAATGAACTTTTCAAATACATAATTGTACAGAAACAAAAAAAAACTATGAAAAAATTACTTCCCTTTTTAGCACTACTCTTTTTGAGTTCAACTTCTTTTGCAAATGATGAAAAAGTTGTCCCTTCTAAAATTGACAACGTCACCGTATATTCTCAAGGTGCTCAAATTCACCGAAAAGCAAACTATTCTATTGGACGAGGAATTACCGAGGTTATTATCGACGGTGTAAGTCAAAATATTGATGCAAACAGCCTGCAAGTTTCTGCTACAGGAAAAGCCATCATCCTCGATTCTAAATACAGTATTTTCTATCCAGAAAAAAGTGCAGCTGTGCTTTCTGCAGAATCGATGAAGATTAAAAAGAAAATTGATTTACTTCGTGATTCTATTCAGGTTGTAAAATACGAATTACAGAGCATACAAGATGAAATCAATGTGTACGAAGAAACAAAGAAAATTCTAGCCAACAATGGCGCTATCAAAGGACATGGAAAAGTAAATGATTCTATTGCTTTATTAAAAGATGCAATTGAATACTATACCGAAAAAATGATGGTCATCAATAAAAAAATCCAGGTACTTAAACGTGATAAAAATAAAGTTATCATTCAACGAAAAGGAATGAATGCACGCTTAATAGAATTAAATAACCAATTGAACAACAATGGCGGAAATGTAAAACCACTCAAACCAACCTATCGCATTACGATTACTTTCAAATCTGACGCAGCAGTTTCAGGAAAAATCAATGTTTCTTATTTAGTTTCAAACGCAGGTTGGACTCCATTGTACGATTTGCGAAGTGAATCTTCATCCAATACAATTAATCTAAACTACAAAGCAAAAGTTCACCAAAATACGGGGATTGATTGGAAAGATGTGCGCTTAAACATCTCAACGAACAATCCATATCAAAATAAAACAAAACCAACTTTACACCCTTGGTATGTTGATTTTAATAATTATAGAGCTTTGAATAATCGAGCTGATAAATACGAAAGAAATGCAACAGCTCCAGTACCTGTAACAGCAGCTTATGATGCTGTAAGCGAATTGGAAGAAACAACAATGGATGCTGCTGGAGCAAGTGACTTCACCAATATTGTTCAAAACATGATCTCTGTAGAGTTTAGAATAGACTTGCCATACACAATCGAATCAAACGGTCAAGAACACATGGTTTTAGTGAAAAATGTTGATTTAGATACAAAATACAAATACTACACCGTTCCAAAATACGATAAAGGTGTTTACTTGGTCGCTGAATTGTATAAATTGGATGAATTACAATTAGTGCCTGCATCTGCAAACATCTTCTTTGACGGAACATACATGGGGAAAACCTATATTGACCCAACTACGATGGATGATACATTGAGTTTGAGTTTAGGGAAAGACCCAAATATCATTGTTCGAAGAACTTTATTGAAGAAAGAGTCGAAACAAAAAATTGTAGGATCTAAAATAGAGCGAACATTTGCTTATGCAATTGAAGTCAAAAATCTAAAAGGCAGAACAATTGAACTCGTTGTTCAAGACCAAATGCCGATCACACAAAATGGTGACATTGAAATAGAATTGTTAGAAAGTTCGAAAGGAAAAGTGAATGAAAGAACTGGACTAATCGAATGGACATTCAATCTCAAACCAAAAGGAGACAAAGACATCCAATTTTCGTATAAAGTCCGTTACGATAAAGACAAAAAATTGTATTTACAATAGAAATAAACAACTCAAAAAGCCGTTTAATTGATAATTGAACGGCTTTTTTTATGGAAAAATCTACAGCATTCAATCGTTTTTATTAGATTTGATATTCATGAAGAAATTTGACATTCCAACATATTATCGCTCACCGATTATCAGTAAAGTAAAACTGAATAGAAGAATAGGAGATCCACGAAAAAAGGACTTCTCTCCTACTCGAATAAATATCGGTAAAGTAGAATTTATCATTGCCAGACATTTTGGTTTTTGCTATGGTGTTGAGAATGCCATCGAGAAATCCTACCAAGCCATTAACGACCATCCGAATAAACGTATTTTTCTCATTAGTCAAATGATTCATAATCCAGATGTTAATGCTGATTTGCAAAGTATGGGTGTTCGTTTTATTCAAGACACAGATGGAACTCAATTAATTTCTTGGGATGAGATTAATGCTGATGATATCGTTATAATTCCTGCATTTGGCACCACCGTTGAAACGGAGAGAATCATGACTGAAAAGGGCTTAGATGTACAGAAATACAATACAACCTGTCCTTTTGTGGAGAAAGTTTGGAATCGCTCAGCGAAATTAGGCGAAACAAATCACACCATTATTATTCACGGTAAACACAAACATGAAGAAACAAGAGCGACTTTTTCTCACAGTGAACAAAACTCCCCTTCCATCATTGTAAACGATATGGAAGAATCAATTTTGTTAGGAGATTATATTCTTGGCAAAAAAAGCACCGAAGAATTCTATACTGTTTTTAGAGATAAAATATCGAGAAAATTTAATCCAGAAAAAGATTTAACCAAAATCGGTGTTGTCAATCAAACAACCATGTTGGCTTCTGAAACACAAGAAATTGCTGAATATTTTAAGCAAGTGATGATTGAAAAGTATGGCAACGATGATTTATCCTCTCATTTTGCAGACACTAGAGACACACTTTGTTACGCTACCAACGATAACCAATCTGCAACCTTTGAATTACTTCAACAAGAAGCCGATATCGCTGTAGTAGTTGGTGGATACAACAGTAGTAACACAACTCACTTGGTTGAACTGCTCGAAAAGAAATTTCCTACCTTCTTTATCCGTAATGAAAATGAAATAAACGCGAAAGATCATGTTTATGCATTTGACATTCATTCAAAAAAAGTGGTAGATCACAGGTCATTTCTACCAGAAAAAGAAGAAGTAAAAATCATCATTACATCGGGGGCATCCTGTCCAGATTCTGTTGTTGATCGTGTTATGCAAAGAATAATTCAATTATACGGTATTCCTTTCTCACAAGATGATATTTTTTAGATGGAAAGATTTATAAATATATTAATCATTGATAATGATCCTGTTATACAAACAGGATTAAAGGATATATTGATGGGTAGAGGAAACAATTTGCTACATGCAAACTCTATTGAAGAGGCCATTCCTATCATAAAGAAGAAAGAAATTGGAATATTCTTATTGAATATTGAAGATGTTGAAGAAGGTATAAATAGTGTTCAAATTCTAAAGGAAAATACTCGATCACAAAACAATTATATCATTGTTGTTGCTAAAGAAGATGACACGGGAGCCAAACTTGTAAAAGGAATGCACATGGGAGCTGTTGATTACATCACCTATCCATTTAACTCGAACTTAGTACAAAGTAAAATTGAAGTTTTCAAAACTCTTTTCTACAAAGATCAACGAATTGGGCAATTACTCAATAACATCTTTCCTTCTACAGTATTAGAAGAGTTGCAGTCTAACGGAAAGTTTTCTCCGAAGAAGATAGACAATGGTGTGATTATATTTACTGATTTTGTTGATTTTTCTCTGAAATCCAAGAATTTAAAACCAATTCACCTCATTCAAACACTTGAAAAATATTTCATCAAATTTGACGAAATTATTCTCAAATATGACTTGGAAAAAATTAAGACAATTGGGGATGCTTATATGGCTACAGCTGGGGTCACAGAAAACACTCCCTTTCCTGCGATTCGTGCGTGTCTTGCAGCAATCGAACTTCGGAATTACATGATTACGGAGCAAGAAACAGCTATTGCAATGAAGAAAGATTTTTGGGAAGTAAGAATCGGTTTGCATATGGGGCCTTTAGTTACAGGTATTATCGGAACATCAAAATTCAGCTACGATGTTTGGGGAGACACCGTTAATATTGCTTCAAGAACAGAAGCCAGTTCTAAAAACAATTCTATTTCAATTACAAAGACCATTTTTGATGAAATAGAAGACTTCTTTATAACAACACCCCGTGGAAACGTTGACATAAAAAAAAGAGGAGGATCCATTGAAATGTTCTATCTCGAAAAAATAAAAGAGGTTTATTCGATGTATAATGAAGGAAATTTCCCTAATACACAACTCAGGATAAAATGCGGTTTATCTCCAATGGATTTTAAACAAATGAGAATTCAAATCATCAATAAATTAAAATCACTCTTGCCTGAACACCTCTATTACCATGACGTTCCTCATTCTATCAATGTAGAAAAAGCAGTAATCCGATATGCAAAACTAGAAGGAATTGACAAAGACGAGATTTTATTGCTACGGACAGCAGCTCTTATTCATGACGCTGGTTTCATGGCAAGCTATAACGATAATGAAGACTTTGCAATTGAATTTGCACATTCTTTCTTGCCTCAATTTGGCTATTCTGACCAACAAATTGAATTAATATCTAGCATGATTAACGCTACAAAACATAACGTTGAACCTCAAAATATTCTCGAAAAAATTATCATCGATGCTGATTACGATTACCTTGGCAGACCAGACTACCCTAATATTGTTAAAAAATTACGTCGAGAATTGCAAGAACATGGAGAAGAATTCTCAGACATTGAATGGTTAAATTATCAACTCAATTTCTTAGAAAACAAACACAGATATTATACAGAAACAGCTCAAAACATTAGAGAAATTGGTAAGCAATCACGAATAAAGAAAATTAAACAACAAATCGAAGATTTTGAAAATGAAAGTATACACTAAAAAAGGAGATAAGGAACTACACAACTCATCGGTGGAACAAGAGTTCCTAAAAGTTCATTACGCATAGAATCATACGGAACAATAGATGAGCTCAATTCATACATCGGTCTCATTCGTGATCAAGAAATTGATGCTGTTCACATTGCAGAATTAATCGAAATACAGGACAGACTCTTTACACTCGGCGCATTATTAGCGACAGATCCAGGGAAAGGAAGAATGAAGCTCCCAGAACTGGAAGAAAAAGATATTACTTATTTAGAAGAAGCAATCGACGCTATGGATGAAGTTCTCGAACCGATGAAGAGTTTTGTCCTGCCTGGCGGACATACAACCGTTTCTTTCTGCCAAATTGCACGATGTGTTTGTAGAAGAAGTGAACGCGTTATCACAGACCTAAGTCTAAATGACTTTGTCTCCCCTATTGTATTAGCTTATGTAAATAGGTTGAGTGATTATTTATTCGTTTTAGGTCGGAAATTATCCAAAGATTTGAACGCTAAAGAACAACCTTGGGAACCAAGAAATTAATTTTTCACAAATTCTAAAAAATAATTTGCTCAAAAATTTGCATTCTAACAATATAAAATTACTTTTGCGCAATTAAGAATAAGTTATAAAAGACAGAAATATGTATTGGACTTTAGAATTAGCATCTTATTTAGAAGACGCACCATGGCCAGCAGCAAAAGATGAGTTAGTAGATTTTGCTATCAGAACTGGAGCGCCTTTAGAGGTCGTTGAAAATCTACAAGCATTAGAGGATGAAGGAGAAACTTATGACAATATTGAAGAAATATGGCCAGATTATCCTTCCAGAGAAGATTTTCTCTTTAACGAAGATGAATATTAAATTTAAGTCCTGATTAATTCAGGACTTTTTTTTGCTCTAGATATTCTTTTCGTATATTGTAGAATGAATTTTTTAGGACATCTATACTTTTCAAATAATCGTACCGAATTAATGTACCCCAATCTATTTGGTGACTTTGTAAAAGGAAGTGATTTGTCTCTGTATACTGAAAGAATACAAAAAGGAATTTTACTCCACAGAAAAATTGATGACTACATCGATAGACATCCGATTACTCTTGAACTCGCCCATTTCCTTTACCCAAAACTCCCCAAAATAACAGGAATTGCCATTGATTTATATTTTGATCACCTTTTAGCGATTCATTGGAATAAGTACCACGCCACTCCCCTAAAAAACTTCATTGCAAAATTTAACTCTATCGAAGAAGACCATTCTTTATTTCCGAATGAACATTTTTGGATTGTCATGGGTAAAATGAAGGCTGGAGAATGGCTCAATCATTCTGACACAATGTATGGACTAACAAAATCT
>JAJRQQ010000070.1 GCA_024280155.1 Bacteroidota bacterium | reverse complement strand
CCGCTAAATTTATGAATGCACTCTTTGTTCTTCGTAAAATTTATTATTTGTTGCAATGATTAATTATTCCGAAGCGAAATCTAGAAGTGCGGGGGCTGTCGAAACAGCGGGTAGGTGGGTTGTGAATGCTGATTTTATTTTCCTTTTTTTTCATTGCCAAAAAAAAGAAAGAAAAAAAGTCTAGTGCTGTCATAAATTTAACGACCAAAATCATCCTCAATTCTAATTTAAACAAAACTCGTCGTGCCTCCTCAAACAGTTGTTTAAATTTACGAATTTTGCGGTGTTTTGGTACCCGTTAAATTTATGAATGCACTTTTTAGTTCTTCATAAACAATTTTATTTATTGCAATGATTTTTTTACTTCTACTTCGTTTAGCATAAATACTTTCTTTTTCATCAAGGAAAAAGGAAATAACAAATTTAATGGTACAATTAAAAACAAACTGATTCTCAAACTTTCTTCAATTCCAGCATCCGTACAAATTCCCACATCACAATTCCTGCACAGACAGAAACATTTAAACTATGTTTAGTACCGAATTGTGGAATTTCAATAATGTAATCAGAAGCATCAATCACGTCTTGGTCAACACCATTGACTTCGTTGCCAAAAACAAGTGCATATTTCTCTTGAGGAAAATTTTCAACATCTTGGAGTAAGGTTGTTTTCTCCGTTTGTTCAATGGAGCAGATTTTTACACCTTGACTTTTGAGTTCGTTCACCAAATCAATCGTAGAATCTCTATGTTCCCAATCCATGGATTCCGTAGCTCCTAGCGCTGTTTTTTGAATTTCACGATGAGGTGGGGTAGCAGTGATGCCACACAAATAAATCTTTTCAACATTGAAAGAATCACAGGTTCGAAAGAATGTCCCAACGTTGGTTAAACTTCTGATTTCGTTCAGAATGACGATGATGGGGAACTTCTTTTGTTCTTTAAATTCACTGTCAGATACGCGATCTAACTCCCAAAGTTTTAGCTTTTTATTCATATTGTGGATAACAAGTGACGTTGATATTTTGCAAAACCATTCTTCGCCGTTACATTTACAGTGCAAAAATTAAAAAAAGGATTGACTTGGCGAAAATAAAAGCACAAAAAGGTAAAAAAGAAACACCTTTGATGAAACAATATAATCAGATTAAAGCTCGACATCCTCAGGCTTTATTACTGTTTAGGGTGGGTGATTTCTATGAGACATTTGGAGAAGATGCGATAATTACGGCAAAGATTCTTGGGATTGTTTTAACTAAAAGGGGGAATGGAGCCGCTGGACCAATCGAATTAGCAGGGTTTCCGCACCATTCTTTGGATACTTATTTACCCAAATTAGTTCGAGCAGGACAACGAGTTGCCATTTGTGACCAGTTGGAAGATCCGAAAATGACCAAAACAATCGTAAAAAGAGGCGTTACCGAATTAATTACTCCAGGTGTTTCTTTCAACGATCAAGTGCTCGACCAAAAAAAGAATAATTTTCTATGTGCAGTGCATTTTGAAAAGGATGTCATTGGTATTTCATTCTTGGATGTTTCTACCGGAGAATTTTTAGTTGCTCAGGGAGATAAAGAATACATTGAAAAATTAATTCAAGGATTTGAACCTACAGAAATTTTATACAACAAACGAAATTCTAAAGATTACGACGAAGCTTTTGGGAATAAATATTATTCTTTTCGATTGGAAGATTGGGTGTTTACTGAAGACTTCGCTCTTGAAAGTTTGAATAAACAATTCGGAACGAAATCATTGAAAGGTTTTGGAATATCTTCTTTAAAAGCAGGGATTGTTTCAGCAGGGGCAGCTATTTATTATTTGTCAGAGAATCAACACGACAGATTGGGGCACATTACGGCAATTTCAAGAATTGAAGAAGAAAAATACGTTTGGCTGGATCGCTTTACAATTCGAAATCTTGAATTAATCAGTTCTCCACATGAGAATGCTACGACCTTGATTCAAGTCATTGACAGAACGAAAACTCCAATGGGTGGGAGAATGATGAAGCGTTGGATGGTTTTGCCATTGAAGGATTTGAAACCCATTCAAGATCGTTTGGATGCAGTGGAGACATTCTACAACAATGAAGAAGTTTCTTTTGAACTTGGAGAACGACTAAAGCAAATTCATGATTTAGAGCGATTGATTTCTAAAGTTGCCGTAGGGAAGGTAAATCCAAAAGAAGTCATTTCTTTGAAAAGAACACTTTCTCAAATGTCACCGATTAAAGAATTAATTTCTGCGGAGAATACAAATGTTTTGAAAAGAATTGCTGATCGAATTAATCCTTGTGAACAGTTGTTGGAATTAATTGACACAACGTTGGAAGATGACCCTGTTCTTCATATTGGAAAAGGAAAAGTTATCGCAGATGGTTTCAATACAGAATTGGATGAATTGCGCGCGATTTCATTCTCCGGGAAAGATTATTTAGCACAATTACAACAAAGAGAAAGTGAACGAACAGGAATACAGAGTTTAAAAGTTGCTTTCAATAATGTTTTTGGGTATTACCTTGAAGTTAGAAATACACACAAAGATAAAGTTCCCGAAGAATGGGTGCGCAAGCAAACATTGGTGAATGCTGAACGGTACATTACGGAAGAATTAAAAGAATATGAATCGAAAATTTTAGGTGCGGAAGAAAAAATTTTAGCCATTGAGACACGATTGTTTCAAGACCTTGTATTCACAATGGCCGATTATATTCAGCCGATTCAACAGAATGCTTTTTTAATCTCACAATTGGATTGTTTGCTATCATTTTCCGAAGTGGCAAAATCAAATGATTATTGTAAACCAGAAATCAATGAAGGTTTTGCGATTGATATCAAAGCAGGTCGTCATCCGGTGATTGAGAAACAATTGAAAACGGGGGAAGAGTACATTTCGAATGATGTTTATTTAGACAATGATTCTCAACAAATCATGATGATTACGGGGCCAAATATGTCGGGTAAAAGTGCATTGCTACGACAAGTTGCTTTAATTTCATTGATGGCTCAAATGGGTGGATTTGTACCTGCGTATTCTGCGAAATTAGGATTAGTGGATAAAGTTTTCACACGTGTTGGTGCTTCTGATAATATTTCTTCAGGAGAATCGACTTTTATGGTGGAAATGAATGAGACGTCGAGTATTCTGAATAATTTATCCAACCGTTCACTTATTCTATTGGATGAAATTGGTCGTGGAACAAGCACTTACGATGGCATTTCGATTGCTTGGGCAATTGCAGAATACATTCATGAGCATCCAAAAATGAAAGGTAAAACCTTGTTTGCGACGCATTATCATGAGCTGAATGAAATGACCAATCGTTTTGAACGTATAAAAAACTTCAATGTTTCTGTCAAAGAAGTAGGGAAGAAGATTTTATTTCTCCGAAAATTAGTTGAAGGTGGAAGTGAGCATTCTTTCGGTATTCATGTGGCACGATTGGCGGGTATGCCGATTCAGGTTCTGGAACGAGCGGAGAATATTTTAAGTCAATTGGAGTCGTCACATGAATTTTCTGGAGAAAAAAATACGAATTCAAAAAAATCTTCTGCTAAAACAAAGAAAGCAAGTTCGCCAGCATTAGATGATATGCAATTGAGTTTTTTCCAATTGAATGATCCTGTTTTAGAGAACATTAGAGAAGAATTAGTGAGTATTGACATCAATACATTAACTCCTGTAGAAGCGTTGATGAAATTGAATGAAATAAAAAAGTTAACCGGTGGATAATTTTTTTTCATTTTATACTTTGAATTAAATAAAAGTTCAGTACATTTGTCGCCCGTTGCAGAACGATGCAAGGTAAAATTGAAATACAATATCAGCGAGAGTAGCTCAGTTGGTAGAGCACGACCTTGCCAAGGTCGGGGTCGCGGGTTCGAATCCCGTCTCCCGCTCTGAAAGTGAGGGAAAGGGTTCACCGAAAGGTACTCCCGTCTCCCGCTCTGAAAGTGAGGGAAAGGGTTCACCGAAAGGTACTCCCGTCTCCCGCTCAAATAAAATACTATCTTATTTATTCAGTCCGAATAAATAAATGCTCGAGTGGTGGAATTGGTAGACACGCCGGACTTAAAATCCTGTGCTCTTCGGGGCGTGCGGGTTCAAGTCCCGCCTCGAGTACTAAAAACCCTTATAATCTTTTGATTATGAGGGTTTTTTGGTTTTAATGAGATGGCATACGTTTATATAATATATTCAGAAAAAGTTGATAAGTTCTATATAGGGAGTTGTTTAGATTTTGATACTCGAATAAAACAACATAATACGCATCACTTTTCTACAAGTTTTACTTCTATATCAGATGACTGGATAGAGTTTTATACAGTTGAAGTCATGGATTTAACAACAGCAAGAAAAATTGAAAAACATTTAAAACAAATGAAAAGTAGAATCTATCTAAAAAATCTTAAGAAATATCCTGAGATTATGGAGAAACTGATTAAAAGATATGGATAATTGCGGGTTCTTCCGAAAGCTTTCGGAACCCGCCTCGAGTACTAAAAACCCTTATAATCTTTTGATTATGAGGGTTTTTTGGTTTTAATGAGATGGCATACGTTTATATAATATATTCAGAAAAAGTTGATAAGTTCTATATACTGGATCAAGACTAATTGTTGGGGGATAGGTATAAATTTTAGTTTGCTTTAGATTCCACTTTTTATTCAGAGGACTTCTTATTTATTATCATTTGACTTCATGAGCTCGTAAACTCGGTTTTCATTACCAAATTGAACAATAAGACTATTTTGTTTTTGAAAGATAAAAGTTCAATCATTTGTATTTCTGTCATCATTAATACTTTCTTCATGCAATTCTATGAACATTTGCTTTATCACCTTCTTAATTGTTGAAATAAAAACATTATTATTTAGTTTAAATTTGTTTCAGTTTCTCAAACATTGAGTGTAATACTTTAGCGCATCTATTTTCTTTCGCTCCAATTCTATTGTTTTTTATAATAATTCTTATTTAAGTTACGCAAAAATATTACTTCAACACACGTAATTTTGTAATTTATTAGTTATCAGTTGTCTCCCCTCGAACTTGTCGAGAAACCGAGAAACCCCACTTAGGAAACCAATATTCCGCCTAATTCTGTACACTTTATTTTATACCACAACTCAATAAAACACACTATATTTGCCAAAAAAATAAAAATGGCTATCCTTATTTTGTTCGTGGTTTTATGGTATGGAGGTTTATTCTTTCAAACATTCTTTTTACACCGATATTCTGCTCACCAGCAGTTTACGATGTCTAAAACGACAGAAAAAATTGTTTTTGTGTTGACCTGGTTGTTCCAAGGTTCGAATTATTTAAGCGCATACGGTTATGGAGTAATGCACAGGATGCACCATGCTTATGCGGATACTGAGAAAGATCCTCATTCTCCGAAATACGACAAAAGTATTATGGCGATGATGTGGAGAACAAAAACGACCTATCAAGCAATCAATCAAGGTGAATTGAAGATTGAAGAAAAATTCACGAAGAATGTGCCGCAATGGAAGAAGTTCGATGATTTTGCGAGTTCAATGTGGTCTCGGATTTTTTGGGTTGCTCTCTATCTTCTTTTCTTTATCTATTTTGCTACGGCTTGGTGGCAATGGCTACTGCTGCCAATCATTATCTTAATGGCTCCAGTACATGGTGTAATCATCAATTGGTTCGCACACATTTATGGTTATGTGAACTTTAAGTTGGAAGATACTTCTAAAAACTTATTGCCTTTCGATTTCTTAATGATGGGAGAGGCTTATCATAATAATCACCATAAATATGGTTCGAGAGCTAATTTTGGTGGGGTAAGATGGTATGAAATTGACCCAACGTACCTGATTATTAAGGTGCTGAATGGAGTGGGAGTGATAAAGTTGAAGTAGGCTTCGACAAGCTCAGCCTACATTCTTTTCGACAAGCCTAGCCTACGTGCGATAGATAAGATGTTCACGGAGTGTTGTAGTTTTACCCATCTTTAACAACGAACTTGTCGAGATGTGAGATGGTATATTACAAAGTATCTAAAATTTCAGCTAAACGCTTGGTTTGATTTTTTCGAGAGAATTGTTCACCATATTCGGTATTTCGTTCTAGTTGAATTGATTTACCTTCTTTTTTTTGCTCAATAAGACGTAATAATACTTCTTTGCATTCTTCCTCTGTGTTGGCTATAAAGCCAGAGTTCGTTTTCAATATAAAATCTTCCATGACCCTCCTATCACTAGGGGTTAATATTATTGGAATTTTCGAATTGTAATACTCAAATATTTTAACAGGGTAACTGCCAATTGTTTTAGAGTAAGAAGTGAGTAATAATAAATCAGCAATGGTGAGATACTCATATAATTCTACTTTACTCAAACGGGGGATTAATTTAATCTCAATATTGTTCTCAATAATTAAGCTCTCTATTAAATTTTGATTTAAGCCAACACCAATGAAATGAAGAATGATTTTAAATTCATTTTTTAAAGCCTCGATTGCATTTATAATAATAGAAAAATCTTGATCAAGGTAAATCGTCCCTGCATACATAATATTAATTTCATTTTTTATTGGATGGTAATTGAAATCAATACTAGAGTGGTCAAAACCATTTAGAATCACTCTTCCATTTGTTTTTAGTGAATTTTCTAAATTGTCTTTAACAACATTAGAAACGGTTAGGAATAAATCAGCATTAGACGCCCATTTGGGTTCGCTTTTTTCTTCAATTTTATTGATTAAATTTTGCAATAAAGAATTGTGTTCTTTACGAGAATGCGTTGTCCATTCATCTCTATAATCAGGTATCCATTTAATTTTTGAAAATTCCTTTTTGAGTTGATGTACGATAGCAAAAGATTGGAAAGGTCTGCCACTTGCAATTACTGCAACAATATCATTTTCTTTTTTTAGAACAGATTTTGCTTCATCGTAAAAGTTAGCATACGGAAGTGATGAAATAAAAAAATTAGAAAGAATGAGTTCTTTCAGCGTTAACCCTTTTTGTAAAAGTCGAAAACGTTTAGCTTCTGCTAATTTGTCACGTAAAGAATGTTTGTAGGGTAATCTCCTTATTTCATATTGGTCTGTTTTTTCAATGGAATAGTCATTGTTTATTACTCTGTCCGTTAAATCAGTTTGATTTTCATTCCAATTACGTGTGATAATGATGGGATAATAGCCAAATTCATATAAGTATTTTGCCCACGCAGCAGTACGCTCTGCACCCACAAAGTTTGCTGGAGGGAAGAAATAGGATATGATGAGGACTTTTTTCAAGTTATTTTCTTAGGATTTTTGAAATAATATAGCTGGCTGATATTTTCTGAGAATGTAGATAGGTGATAAATAGTCCCATGATTGATAAACATCCAAATAAAAACAAAGGGAAGTATTCACCATTTAATATGTTTTCCATGTTGTAATATAAAATAGATATAAAAAGTAGTGTAATAGCAATTAGTTTGAAACTACTTGAGAGTTTAATCTCCAATTTTGCTCTTCTTTTCCCTACGAAGTATATGAATGTTACCATAATTAGAAATGCTGCAATTTGAGAAAATCCAGAAACGATAAAGCCATATTTTTGCATGAATAATGCATTGATCAATATACCAAATACACCACCTAATACAGTTGCATATAAAATAAACACAGTTTGTTTTGTTAAACTGAAGCAGATAGCTAATTGGTTTGAGATTAAAGACAAAATACTAGCAAAAGCAATTAATGGAATAACAGATATTACTTTTAAATAAGATTGGTCTGCTAAAAAAGGAACAACTATGGGGGTGACTATGATAAGAGAAATCAGCACAACAAGTGCCGTAAAAACAGATAAGTCAAAAACTTGCTGATAACTTTTATTTGCATCCTTTTCAAACCGAATAGACATAATAAACGGACCTATTGCCATTCGAATCATATCTGCAAGAACAGTAATAGGGATTGATAATTGCATGGCTAATGTGAGAATTGCTATATCTTCTTTGTTTGTTAATATGTCTGCTCCAATGAATTTATCGATGCTAATAATTATCCAAGAAAAAATACTAATAATAAAAAAGGGCCATGAGAATACGAATAGTTTTTTTAATAACTTTTTAGAGAAATAAAATGCATTGATATAAAATAATGATGTTTTATAAAACAAAATAGCTACAATAAAGCGTGCGACAATTTGAGAACTGAGAACACCAAGAATGCCAAACTCAAAATAATGAAGCCCCACACCAATAAAAGTTAATGTGAAAAAAGCTTCTAAAAGAGTAATGTACATGACGTTTTTTGGCTTCCTGTCAATTCTAAATAGGTTTATATTAGTGATGTTAATAATGTAGGGGAAAAATTGTCCTCCAATTAATAAAATGGCATAGAATAAGGTTTCTGAATTGTTAGGGGTAGTGATGTATATAGTTGTAATAGGTTTAGCAAATATGAAGAGTAAGATTGTTATAGCAATTGCAACAATTAATTGATAATAAAACCAAGAGGAGAAAACTAATTTTCTATACTTTTTATTCTCATATTCATAGTAATAAAAAAACACACCCGAATTAAGGGCCAAAAGAAAAGTTAAAATAGAAAATGTGGACTGTAGCATGACTAGATTGGAATAATCAATCTTACCCAAGTAATTTGCATACAATGGAATTAGCATCATAGCGAACATTCTAGAAAAAACATTGGCAAAACCATAAATAACCGTTTCTCCAATAAAACCTTTTATCTTCCCCATTTTATTGTATAGTTATTCTTTGTTTCTTTTTTTGTAAAGTGCAGTAACATGAAGTTTCATCTGTTCAATTTCTTGATGTGTATATCTAACACCAGTTCCATGCTTTTTTAATACTTCTGGGGGTAAATCATATAATACATTTCTGTCTTCGCATTTCTGAATATATTCACTGACTGTCATAACAACTTTACCAGGGTTTCCGACGACAACAGAATTTGGAGGTATTACTTTTGAAACAATAGCTCCTGCACCGATAATGCATCCATTTCCAATTATTGTTCCTGCAAGAATAACTGAGTTTGCACCAAGAAAAACATCATCACCAATTATTGTCTTTTCTATTCTTGTTTTACCTGAATGGGTAATTGTACTTGCATCGTGTGCTAAGATGATTGAACCTGGAGCTGAAATAAAATTGGAACCAATAACCACTAATTCAGAAAGGCCATCAACGGTGCTATTCATGCCTTTGGGGTAGTTTTTATTTACACCGGACATTATCTTGAATAATGATTTTATTTTTCGAATGAATAACATAATTATTGTTTTTTAAGTCTAGGTTTAATGCGATACATGAAAAACACAACGAACCTGCACAATCTACTGTCTAGGTTTTTCTTCCATTTTTTTCCATATTTATCAAATAGTGCATCTTTTGTCAAGGCATACATTATTTCCATAAGCGGTATATGCACATTCTTCTGATAATAGTAAGAAACCAATTCTTCTTTTTTTTGGTCATATACAGACCAATACCAAACATCGTATTTGTGTAAATTAGCTTTAAGCGTATCGATGCATTTATTATATGTAATCAAAGCATGCTCATCTTTGGTAACTCTATAGTAATCCAATATGCCAAATATAGTATAGATGTATCCGTTTAAAACATAAGAAGGAGGGTCGGTAGGGTATTCTTCAAACCATAAGTACCCATTTTCATCTATCCTTTTCACACCACCATCTTTGTAGTCAACTTCAAAAAAGTCATAAATCTGTTTTGCGTTGTCTAGGTATTTAGCGTTATTGAAGAGTTGAAAAGCACGTAAATATAACGAGATCGCCTGCCCTTGATACATGGATGATATCCAACCTTTTTCTAAGTTGTAATGTGTGTTTTTTTCACTTCTCCAGACTTTACAGCCATGTGAAATAACAGCATTATCATCTAACCAGTTTAGGCAATTTAATATTGTATCTTTAATTGATTCATTACTTTCATCTTTTAGTAAGAATTCATATTGGATGAGACAGTATTGAATGATATAAACGACACTGTAATTTTTCTTTGTTCCTTCATAAATGAATGGAATACCTTTTTCATCGATTTCTCCAAAAAGACCATTTTCTGTATGACAAATTGCTTGACTAAAATCCTGATAATAACCACCGAGAAATTCATCTAAAGAAACATTACCCTTTGGTAAATTGATGCTGTTATTTACTGCCATTGTATGTCATTTTATATAAATTAACCCATTTCCCTATTAATGTATTCCAAGAAGCAAATGCTAGAATTTTTTTACAATTTTCATTTCGCATTTCCTCAGTCTCATCAATGTTGTTTATAGCATTCATAAGTTTTTCATTTACGTTGGAAAATGAGATTTTTTGGTATATCACTCCCATATCAGTGTAGATGTCGTAAGGTAACCATTCTCCAGCAAGGACAGTGTCTTTAGCTACAAAAGCTTCTTTAATAGAACTTGATAAGGCATCGGTTGTTTGTGTGTTAATTGTTATTGAAGAAATAATTCGAGTTTCAATAAGTTCATCATCCGTAAGGTACTCTGTTAATGTTAGGCTCTCTATTTGAGTATTTGCTAAAGCCTTTTTTATATGTAAGAAGTATTCATCGTTAAGACCATAAGTTAATGGTAAAACTAAAAATAGTTTAGATTTCACCTCATTGGGTAACAATGTTAATTGATTCAATAGTTTGATATGTTGTTGTTGTTGTTTGCCATTATATCCACAAGTCAAAACTATTTTCCCTTTTGGTATTTTATATTTTATATATAATTCCTTGATGTTTTTTGTTTCAATTATGGTATCAATTGCATCTAACCTGTTGGAGCCATATTGATTAAAATAATATTTACTTTCTAAACCTGGGAAAGACTCTTCAAAATAAGGACACATGTTCTTCGAAAGAACAATGCCATTCGCATTTTTAAATAAGATTTGTTGTTTGCTTTTTTGCTTTGATGTTGTTCTAAACAAATCTGACCCAAATATAGAACAAATGTATTTTTTACCAAGTGTTGGGATGTATTTACTGTATTCAGCCTCTATGAAATGAATATCAATGATGTCGTATTGTTTGGTGTTTTGTTTTGTAAAATGGCGTCTGAAAAGTTTAAGATAAATTCTAGCTAATATACCTGTTAACCCAAAAGGGAGAAGGTTTATTTGTTCATTTTGCTCATTGATATATTTACCATGAAATATATCCAAAGCAACAACATCAATATCTTTTAGTCTAAGTTGGTCTATTAACTCTTGTGTAGCAGGATGCCAAAATGGTATAGCAGTAAGAATTACAATTTTCATTTATCAAGTTTAATGAATTTAAAGTATTCATTCCACTCTCCAACATCTTTCCAGCTGTCTTCACTAACTGGGAAAACCCCAACACGTCTATTGCTACTTTTTAGTTTTTCAATGAGTGTTGTTATGTGGTAAAATGTGTTTTCAGGTATTTCATCTAGCAGACTAGGTTCAAGGATATATAAGCCAGAATTTATCCAATAAGTTAATTCAGGTTTTTCAGTAATTGTTTTTAATATCCCATCCTCACCTGTTTCCAATGTTCCGTATGGTATTGAGATGTGTTTTAATGCAGCGACGACAGTGAGTTCATTCTTGTTTTCTTTGTGGTATTTGTATATTTCTGTGTAATCTTGATCGACTATGATGTCGCAATTTGTCACAAAGAAAGGTTTATCTATTTTGTCTTTTAATAAGCTTAAACTACCAGCAGTTCCCAATGGCATTGTTTCTTCAAAATAACCTAACGTTGCGTTTTCTACAGGATTTGAATCCAAATAATATTTTATCAAATCAGACTTGTAATTGACACTGATGTGAAATTCTTCGACACCATATTTGGTAAAACTTTCGATGATAGTTTCAATCATGGTTTTTTCACCAACAGGAATTAATGGTTTTGGTATAACATTAGTCAAAGGCTTTAGTCTTGTTCCTTTCCCTCCTGCCATTATAACTACGGGGAGGCCAATTTTTGAAACTACTTTTTCTTTATTCTCAAAAAGATCATCCCAAAAGAGAATATCAACCAATTCATTCTTTTCATCAACAACAGGCATGCACTCTGTCCTTAATTCAAGCATTCGTTTTTTTATATCGTCATACTTCTCATCTGAATTTGCGACGGTAATAATTGAACGAAGTATTTCATGAACCTTCGTGTCTAGAGTGATATTCTTAATAATAGCCCTTTGGATATCACCAACACTTAATACGCCGATAAATGTATTAAGTGATGTAACAAGTAGTAGTTTACATTTTAACTCATCCATGAGTTTTAACGCTGACATTAAACTAATGTCTTTGTCTATAATTATTTCATGTTTCATTTTGAGCTGAACATTAAGTTGAAATTATCTTTAAAGGCAGATAAAAATAATACATTATGATATTTGTTGTTCCAGTAATAATGGTCTTTTAGTGTGCCTTCAATTTCATAGCCTACTTTCATGCACATTTTTTGTGACACAGTGTTACTTTCTAATAGGTGGCCTAATATTTTATTCATATTTAGCTGATTAAAAGCATAATTGAATAGTGTATAAAGACCGTCGTGTGATAAATCTTTTCCTTTAAAATCATTTTCCATAATTGTAAATCCAGCAAAGGCATGTCTCGATATCCAATCGATTTGATTTAATGATGCAAATCCAATAGCAGTCCGAGTTTTTTTTTCCTCAATAATAAAGTAGATATTTCTATTTGAAGTGTCTAACATGGCATTATTGAGCCATTCTTCTTCTAGTAGTTCATGTTTGGGAAAACGTAAACTTTGGGCAAGTTCAATGAAGTTTATATTATTTCTCCATTCATAAAATAACTTACTGTCATCCTTTTTTAATGGTCTTAATATTGTTTTTTCTCCGATTAGCATATTTTTCGAAATTTAAAATTTACGGCAATATTTCAATTGCATCTTCAAAGTACTTAAAATAATTTACTTTTCTATTAAAGATCTCTTGAATTGTATCAGCCTTTATGATATAGTAGCCATATCTGTCTAGACTATTCTTAATGGGGGCTATTTTATCTCCTTCTTGTAATTCAAAGCGGAAAGAAATTAGTTTGTCATTTATGATTGGGAATTTCTCTTCGTCAATTTTTGAAATTGCGCCTTGTTTTAGTTTTAAAAAGAAGATGGCGCAAAAATTACCATCTTGACTTAGAGGGGGTTGTGGTTGTTTTAATGCGGTTTTAATTAAAGATTCTTCAATGTTAAAACCAGTTGAATTAGGAACAAGTGTAGATGAAATATAATCCCCCCCTAGTCGGGGACTAGTTTCTATAACTCTAATTTCACCGGATTCATTTATTTTAATTTCAGTATGAGAAGCACAATTTTTAAAATTGAAAGCTTTACTGATTTTATTGACAATTAAAACAATATTATTTTTCACTTCTTTAGAAATCATAGCCGGAGCAATGTGTCCAAACTCAACATTTTCTGGGAAATCAGATGTTATTTTCTCAGTTACCTGAATTACTTCTGTTGTGTTATTAAAATGAATAGATTCAACACTATACTCCTTTCCTTCTAATACCTCTTCAGTTAAAATATCACCATTATCAGAATGGATTAAACTTTCTGGTAATAGTCGCTCTGCTTCATTTTTATTTTCACAATAAAAAACACCTCTACTTCCAGAGTTACTTAAAGGTTTTATGATGCACGGATAAGATTTAATTCCTTTAAGACTGGTAATTATGGTTCCTTTAGCACATGAAATGTTGTTTCTTAAAAAAACAGACTTCATTTTTACCTTGTTGGTACAGGTGTCAGCAGTCTCCTCTGAAAAAAAGGGAAATCATATTTCATTGCGACCTTTGCCATCATTTTTAATGGTTTGTCTGTAGATGAAGTTATGATGCCTTTTACTCCATAATTTTCAATGATAGTACAAGTTTTCTCAAAATCTTTTCCGTCAACAACGAAAAACAGGTCAGCAAAATCTTTTCCAACAGAATTCTTATCAGGGTCAATAACTACACTTCTTATTTTTAAAGTCTTACAAAGTTTAATTATTGATACTTGAAGTTGTCCACCCCCAAATATCAATAGTGTAGAATCATAATTCATTCAATATCTCATTTAAAGTAGTACAAATAAAGATGATTTCTTCAGAAGTTAAACTTCCATACATAGGTAATGTCATAGTGTTATTTGAAAAATACTCTGTTATTGGTAATGGAACCGAGTCATTTTTATAAATTGAAAAGAGATGAATTGAAGGGTAGTGCAAACTAGTTTGTATTCCTTTCTTGTGAAGTCGTTCTCGGCATTTATCTCTTTTTTCATTTGTAGAATCTTTGAGTACAATTGGAAATATGTAGTTCGAAGAAAAATCAGTTCGATTTGAAAAAGGAATATCTATACTTTTTGTGTCTTTAAGAAGTTCAATGTATTTTGCTCGTATTACTTTTCTTTTCTCTAAATCTGGTTTCAGTTTTTTTAGTTGTACAATGCCTATTGATGCTCTTATATCATCCATTCTTGCATTATAGCCGAGAGATTCAATATCGTAGGTGGTAGCGTGTCCTTTTGATCTATCGTAAGACATTGTTGTCATTCCATGTGAACGTAAGAGCCTAATTCTTTTGTCAATTTCATGATTATTAGTGACAATCATTCCTCCTTCTCCTGTAGATATATTTTTGTTTGAGAAAAAACTAAAACAACCAATATCACCAATTGTACCCAGCTTTTGATTTTTATATTCAGACAAAGGAGAATGACAGGCGTCTTCAATAACCTTAATGTTGTTTTTCTTAGCAACAGCCATAATTTCAGTCATATCACAGGAGTAACCTGCAAAATGCATGAGTATTATGGCTTTTGTTTTAGGTGTAATCTTTTTTTTTATATCCTCGACACTTATAGTTGGATTTTCGACACTATCAATGTCGCAAAAAATGGGAATAGCATTAATATATTTAATACTATTGACAGTTGCTGCAAATGTTAATGATGGGCAAAGTACTTCATCTCCTTCTTTAATGTTTAAGGCAAGAAGAGATAAGTGAAGTGCTGATGTACAATTGGATAAAGAAATAGCATGACTTGAATTAAGCATCTTGCTAAAGTCTTGTTCAAATTCATTGCATTTAGGTCCAATTGAAATCCATTTACTTTTAAGGGTAGAAACAACAGCCTCTTCTTCTAAGTGATTGAAGTTTAATTTGAATAAGGGTATTTTATAAACCATAAATCAAACATTATATATGTCAGTCTTGTATTTCGCAAGATTTTCTTTTTTTGTAAACCAATTTATTGTCTCCATAAGACCCTCTTCTAAAGTAGTTTTAGGTGTGTGTCCTGTTAAGGAATGTATGAGAGTATTATCTCCGTACAATCTGAAAACTTCAGATTTTCCTGGCCGCATTCTTTCCTTTTCCTGAATGAAGGTAACATCAACTTTCATTAAGTTAGCAATCATTTCTAAAGTGTCTGCTATTGATATTTCAGAATTACTTGCTATATTAATTTCTTTCCCATTCGTATTTGGAGCTTCGGCAATACTAATAAAGCCGAGACAAGTGTCGCGTACAAAATTGAAATCTCTTGTAGGAGATAAGTCACCTAATTTGATCTCTGTTATTCCGTTAGCAATTTGAGAAATTATAGTAGGGATTATTGCTCTAGAGGACTGCCTTGGGCCGTAAGTGTTAAATGGTCTAACGATCGTAACAGGTAAGTTGAAAGAGTTATAATAACTTAACGCTAGCATGTCAGCACTTATTTTTGAAGCAGAATACGGGGATTGTGGTTGCTTAGGATGTTTTTCATCAATTGGAACATACTGTGCAGTACCATAAACTTCAGAAGTAGAGGTTACTAATATTTTCTTAACATTATTGTTTTTCGCTGCTTGACAGATATTTAACGTGCCAGATACATTAGTGTCAATGTAACTCTGAGGCGCTATATATGAATAAGGTATAGCTATTAGCGCAGCTAAATGGTAGATAGTATCAATATTTTTTGAAATCGTTTCACAAAAAAAAGAATCTCTAATATCTCCAGTTACAATCTCCAGATTTTTATGTTTCACATTGTTTAACCAACCCCAGTCATTAAAAGAATTATATTGAGCCAAAGCTCTTACTTTGTGTCCTTTTTCTAATAACAATTCTGTTAGGTGAGAGCCAATAAAACCATCGGCACCTGTTACTAAGATGTGTATATTCATAATAGTTGTTTTATAGAGAATATTCTTTTATATTTAATATAAAAAATATAAAAACACTCCAGACAAATATACATAAAGAATAGGAATTACAAGTCTATAGTAGAAAAATCAGGGGATGAAAGTTGATGATGATGTATGTTTTTTAACTGACCGAACCGTCAATACCATCAATAAAAATGGCAATAATGGCGCTTTGATTCTAACCAGCACCCCAAACAATATAGAAGTGAAACCAGCAAAGAACCCAAGTATTAATGCGAATGTAATACTAAACATTAATAATTCATTGTTCTGAATAATCTTTATTTTCTCAAAAAACTTTCCTTTGAAGAAAAAATAAAAAGTCAAGTAGATGAAAACGGTTGTTTCAAGTCCGCTAATTAATAATAAAGGACTTCTTGCTTCCCAGATTCCCGGTCGATAAAAAGCAGTTAATATTGCTAAAGGAGCTGTTTTCATCATTCCAATAGGAGTGAAGTCAGTTATGCCTAAGTCATATTTCTTTAAACCATAGATAGCATTCTGTTGAAAGTCTAATTGCTGTACTTGTGCTTCGTTGATATATTTTCCAGTTACTTTAGCAATCTCTTCACCTTGAAAGCTTAAAACGAATAAAAAACCAATACCACTAACACCTATAATCAAGAGTTTCATCATGTTGGCAATGAATGGAGAGTCTTGATATTTCTTGACAATTCGTGTACTAAATGCGATAAACAAAGGGCCAGCAACGGTAAAAGCCATAAAAGAGCGTGTATGCAGAAGAACAAAGAATGAAAGTAAAATCATGAAGATACTCCACTTGTTGTTTTCACTTGTTTTGTTGGCAATGGCAAAGGTATGGTGTAAGATGTAAAAAACAGACAAAAGAATAATGGTGTCTTTAGAAACCCCTGAACACCAAAAAGCCACAGAAGGTATGAACAGCACAGAGATTGCTCCAAGCCATTCAGAAGTAATTTTATAATAGAGAACTAATTCATAGATTTTCCAAGATGCTTTTGCTAATAACCAACCTAAAAACAAGGACAAGAGTAAATAACTTTGTCCCAAAAAAAGCATAAAAACAGAGAGAATTTTACTAATGAAAAAACTGTTTGGGTCGTAGTAAATCCAAGTAGGTGGGTAGCCAGTTTCGGCATTAAAATGAAGGACTTGTAGTCCTCTACCAGGAGTCATAAGCATTTCTTTCCAGTAATCGCCTGGAGACTCCCAGAATAAGTTGTTCAGATTGGCAGCGCCGTTATAATAGGCTGTTGTATCTCCACCTCCATACATAAACAAGTATATTGTAACAAAAATTAGCGCAAATGATAATTTAAAATATACGTTGTAAAGATAGTATTTGTAATGCTTATTGCCTTGAATGGAAATCATTTTGTTCTTTTTCGAACTACTAAGAACAAGTATAAAAATAATGAACAGAATACTCCAAAAAACATCTATTATGCTTATAGAAACATGGTCAAAAGTTAATGTAAAAGAATTGTCCAAATTCGAAAATTATTTTTGGTAAATATACGTCGTTTATTTCATTTTGAAATACGAGAACTTTTCTTTAATTCTTAAAAAAGGTTTTTCAAAATAATGATAGCTGATTTTAGCTATGAAAATTGAAAAAGTGAATGCTAAAATAGTGTCTAATATAATAATATGCCAAAGCTGTTCTTGTTCAAAAATCAGGTTCGTTATTTTAATGGCAATGAGAATTCCTATGAAATGGAGGCTGTATAAACCATACGTTATTTCACCTAGTTTAGATATGTTTTTAAAACTAGACATTTTAAAAAAGGAATTTTTAGAATAATTTTGTTCTAGAATTATAAATATGATGATAATTGCAATAAATAGTCGTTCAAAAATACGTACACTATGATTTTGCAAAAATACTTCATCTCTAAAAGAGTAAATTAAACCGAATATAATATAGATTGTTGCAATACTTACTTTATTTAGGTTAGTGATTGTTTTTTTAAATGTTGCATGTTGAATTATTCCCCATGCAGCAAAAGCTCCTATTGTCATGTCGCCAATACACGACAGGGTGTGATATTCATTCATCATATAAGAATCATTAAAATGCCTAAATGTTAGGGATGCAATAATAATGATTGAAAAAGGAATCCAATATTTTTTAATTGGAAATAAGCTTAAAATAATAGGCCAGATTAAATAAAACTGTTCTTCTACACCAATGCTCCATAAGACCCCAAGAATTGAAGCGTCAGGGAGTCCATTTTTAATCATGTCAAAATTACTTGTAAATGTTAGGAAGGATAATAAGCTTGCTGTTTCGTTGGATGTTTGACCTATAAGTTGTTTAAGAATAGGGAATCCAATAAAACCGATAGCTACACAAGCAAAATACAAAGGCCAAATTCTAAGCAATCGGCGTATCCAGAAGTTTTTAATGTCAATTTTTCCAATTAATTTTCGTTCCTCAATAAGGAGGTAGGTAATTAAGAAACCACTTAAAACAAAAAAGAAATTTACACCTAAATTTCCATTCCCAAAAATATTTCGTTCAATAAAGTTTAATGTTACATCTCCGTCAAAAGATGGGTCGTCATGATAAAAGCTATGATAAAAGAAAACAGAAAGAAAACATAAAAAACGTAGTCCATTTAGGTTTTCGAAATATATTTTCTTTTTTGTCATAACAAAAGAAATCTTTGCACAAGTTTTTTTCGTAAATATAATGAAAAAATAGAGTAAAGGATAAAGGAAGTTGTCTTTCGCCCTTCGACAGGCTCAGGGCTCAGGACTCAGCTTGTCTTTCTAAAGGTATACGAAAAATAAATAAGAAAAAATGAGGGTTGAGCTTGTCGTTTATATGGTGAACGAAAAATAAATATGAAAAAAAATGAGGGCTCAGCTTGTCTTTCAAAAGGCATACGAAAAATAAATATGAAAAAAAATGAGGGTTGAGCTTGTCGAAACCCGGTTATTTCCCTAACTTAATCTACAAAACCACTTTAAAATGAAAAATTCCATGAAACCTGGATGGATGTATATATTATTATGCAGTAATGGGAGCTATTACACAGGGAGTACAATAGATTTAGAACGTAGAATTCGACAGCATAAAAACGGAGAAGGAGCAAATCACACAAGAAAGTACCCACCTATTGAATTATTGTATTGTGAAAAACATAAGCATGTAGCAGAAGCTTTTTACAGAGAAAAACAAATTCAAGGCTGGAGCAGAAAGAAAAAGGAAGCATTGATATCAGGCAAATCTAATTTATTACCTCAATTATCAATTTCATACACTAAAAAGAAATGGAAAACCCCATAATTCCCCCAGAACCTTGAGCCCTGAGCTGACTCCGTTGAGTTTATCGAAACGTGTCGAAGGGCGAAGCACTCAGATTACCTGCTGTCCCTATCATATGGTTATTTATCTCTTTCAGGTTGGTTACTGAGCTTCTCCTTCATATTACTTACTGAGCTTCTCCTTCAGATTGGTTGCTGAGCTTCTTCTTCAGATTGGTTGCTGAGCCTGTCGAAGCAACCACATCTGAAACATCAACACATACCAAATCTTCGTATCGTATTCTTTTTTGCCGTTGTAGAAATCATTTTTCAACCGTTCAATGTAGTTCCAATTAAAAAAACCTTGCTCTTTGATTTTTGATTCACAAATGTATTCTTCCACTAGATCTTTCAATTCATTTTGCAACCAGTTGGCAATCGGAATAGCGAACCCCATTTTCGGTCGGTCCATCATTTCTTGTGGAATGTATTGATGCACGATATCACGAACAATTCTTTTCTTCACACCGTTGTGGTATTTATATTCATCGGGTAATTTTGCCGCAAATTCTATAATGCGATGATCTAAAAACGGTTCACGTCCCTCTAAACTATGCGTCATTGTTGCACGGTCAACCTTTTGGAGAATGTCATCCACCAAATAAGTCTGGTAATCGATGGCTTGCATATACGAAAGAGGAGTTCCGTTGATTAATTCTTTGCTGTTGTATGCCGTTTTTAATTCGTCAAATTTCACCGCCATAAAATCTTTCATCTGGTCGTTGGTAAACTGTTGACTTAAGCTCAACATAATATTCTCATCCGATGGGTCGTATAGAACATTTTTCAATTTCTCGTATCGGTTGTGGAAGTTGTATTTGTTCTTTAGAATAGGAATACGGTCAGAAGAAATAGACTTCATTATTCCCACCATTGATTTTCGTGCAAACCCAGGAATGCTGTTCAATTTCTTTCCGTAGCGCATCATGTAATCGTAGCGATTGTATCCTGCAAAAATTTCATCCCCACCATCCGCACTTAACGCAACAGTAACCTGTTCTCTCGCCATTTTACTGACTAAAGTTGTTGGGATAGCACTGGAATCGGCAAAAGGTTCATCAAAGAAAAAAGGCAAATCAGGAATCATATCGATTGCTTCTTTTTCTGTACAATTGATTTCCGTATGTTCAGTTCCTAAATGTTTCGCAATGTCTTTGGCGTAAGGTGCTTCATTCAAACCAATGTCAGGAACACCAATAGTGAAAGTTTTTAATTTTTCCGTTCTATCTTTCTGTAGCAGAGCCGTAACACAAGCACTGTCGTAACCTCCACTTAAGAAAACGCCTACGGGAACATCAGAAACCATTCGGTATTCAAAAGAAGATTGCAAGATTTTCTCAGTTTCAATTTTAGCATCCTCATAGTTGAGAGTTAGCTTTGGAGAATTGTAGAAGTCGTAAACATTCCAGTATTGCACAGGAGTAATTTCGTCTATTTTATTCGGAGAATGAGAAAGATCTAGGTTAAAATAATGTCCCGGTGATAATTTTTTGGCATTCTCAAAAATACAATGAGGTGTAGGAACATTTCCATATTGCATGTAAGCAGCAACCGCATTTTTATCTATTCTTTTGGAGAATTTAGGATGCTGATGAAAAGATTTCAATTCTGAAGAAAACAAGAACAAACCATCTTCAAGAAAGTAAAAGAAAGGTTTAACACCTGTTCGATCTCTAGCACAAAAAAAGTGTTGCGTTTTAGTGTTCAAAATCACAAAAGCAAACATGCCGATGAATTTATCGAGGCATTTTTCACCCCATTCTTCGTAAGCATGTAAAATCATTTCAGAATCCGATTCTAGATCAAAAGAATGACCAAGTTGAATCAATTCTTTTTTGATTTCTTTAAAATTATAGATTTCACCATTAAAGCAGAGGATAAAATCTTTGTAGTGCATCGGTTGTTTCGCTCCTTCAGATAAATCGAGAATAGATAATCGCCGATGACCTAGCCCCACTTTCGCATGACTTAATTCAATCACATCATAATCAGCCCCATCAGGACCACGATGATGAAGAATGTCCGTCATCCCAACTAAAACCTCCCTCGACGAAGCTTTTTTAAAATCGATAAAACCTGCTATTCCACACATGACAGTAAAAGTAATGAAAAAACTCTAGTAAACTAAAATCTCAAAAGCTCTAACATTCTAATACTCTCATCCTCTATCCCCTAAAATCCCCTTTCAAACTATCTCCAACGCCAAGCAGATTCAACCCCCAATTAACAACATTCTTTCCAAGACCTAAAAAGCGATTATTTTCAATTTTGTGTCGTAGAATTTCATCATCAGACGTTTAAGAAACATACGCTTGATTACTTTTTCCCTTGCTCGTTTTAATTCGAGTTAAGCTAATTCCAGTCGTTTTGATTTTTGTCACACCAAACCCTGCATCAGAAAACGCTTTTCGAAGTGTTTTTTTTGTGAAGTAGCAAAGATGATTCGGGTATTCTATTACATCATATTTCGATTTTAAACGATACCTTAATAATGCATTGAAATTAGGTGTAGTAATGTATACTTTTCCACCCACTCGAAGAACACGATGCATCTCTTTGATTAATTTTTGAGGATTGTTGACATGTTCTATCACTTCAAAACTGGTGATGACATCAAATTGATTTTCTTCAAATCCAACATTATGCAGACAACCTTTTCTCATGTTGATGTCTTTTCTTTCGCCAACCTCAACCGATTGATTGGTTAATTCTGTCCCATAAACATTCCAACCTCTTGCTTTGGCAATTTCTAGAAAAAAACCATTTCCAGCACCAACATCGAGGAGATTATTCGTTTTTCTAAATTTTTCAAACCCATCTAATAATTCATTGTAACGCTTAATAGTGATTGATGAAAAATAATCGGTTCTATCGTAGTTGTTGTCGTAGAAATTAAATAATTCATCCTCACTAGGAATCTTTTTAATAAAAACAAAAGAACAATCTTGACATTTCGTCAAAAAAGCATCCGAATAATCAGGTAGTTCTTTCAAATTTGAAGAATCACAGATAAGACAAGTAGTATGTTCCAATTTTGGTTGAGTTAGGTGTAAATATACTATTTTTTCATTGCTGGCAAACTAAGTTTGTTTGAAAAGTAATGTTTTTACACAAAAAAAGAAGGTTTATCTGAGGATGTGAAGTGTAAATTAAAGAGACAAACATTGACTGTGACACTTTTTCAATCCTTAATTCCTTTTCCTGTCATCTCTATTCTTTCAACAAACTGATTAGTTTTTCTCAGGCAATAATATTATTTTTACAAAAAAGTCAATCATGAAAAAAGTATTATTGTTGTTCGCCATTCTATTTTGTTTATCATCGACATTGTCTGCGCAGAAAATCTATTCTTCAGATAGTAAATACGATGCGGATGTAAAAGTTTATGTAACTGAGAACAAGTATGATGCTGATTTATGGGTTTTAAATGTAAATCAAAATACGATGCTGTAGGTAATTCTGGGTTGTGGTTTTTTGTGAAAAGCAAATACGACGCAGACAAGAAAATCTACTTTGTTGATTCTAAATACCAAGCAGACATCATTATATTTATGGTAAAAAGTAAATACGACGCTGAGTGGAGGAAGAAAAGTAAGAAATATATAATGATGTAAGTCGCTTGCAATGAAAATTAAATTAATCTGCGTTGGAAAAACAACATCTTCATATTTAATAGAAGGAGAGAATGAATATCTCAAACGTTTAAAGCATTACAATTCTGTAGAGAAAATTGAAATTCCCGAGTTGAAGAATGCCAAAAACATGTCTAAGACAGAGATAAAAAAGCAAGAAGGCAATTTAATTCTCTCGAAAGTCGAGAATGCGGATTATCTCATTCTTCTCGATGAAAACGGTCGAGAATTTGATTCAGTTGGTTTTTCTAAATTCATGCAAAAACGAATGAACGCAGGAGGGAAAGCAATTGTCTTTGTCATTGGTGGAGCTTATGGGTTTTCTGATGAGGTCTATGCAAAAGCACAATCAAAAATTGCATTATCCCAAATGACATTTTCTCATCAAATGGTGCGTTTATTTTTTTGGAACAAATTTATCGCTCATTTACAATTCTCAAAGGACAGCCGTATCATCATCAATAAGTTTTTTTCTCCAGTTTCTTCTCTCTATTCAATATTCCCTCCAAGGATCTAAAAAAAATCTTCTATTTCATGTCAATCAGGCATTAATTTTGTAAATTAGCAAATAACAAATAAAGCTATGAAATTTTTACTCGCTATCTTCTTGTTATTTTCTCTTACGCTGCATTCTCAAATCAATGTGCCTTACACCAATATTGAGAAGGCTTTTAAATTAAATCAAGCGAAGGAAATTGTTTCCTTTGGAAAAGACAAAATGCTAGTAAATATTCTTGGAAAGGAAGGAGTCTATTCAAAATCTCAAGCCAATTTAGTATTAAGAGATTTTTTTCATAGAAAACCAGGAAACCAGTTTACGTTTCATTTTAAGAGTAAAGAAAGCGCAGATGGTTCTTTTGCTATCGGGAAGTATATTAGTAAAGGCGAAGAATTCCGTGTTACAATCCATTTTAAGAAAATCGGAGAAATATTCCAGATTGAAAGCTTAACAATCGAAAAAGACTAACTCACTGTATTCTCGTTTTTTGTTTGACTGTGGAAACAAATCTTTTCCTTACTTTTACCTTATGATTGAAGAAATAATACAAAACGCTTTAAAAGAAGACATCGGAGACGGTGATCATTCTACATTATCATGTGTTCCTGAAAACGCACAAGGTGTTGCTAAATTATTGGTAAAAGATACTGGTATTATCGCAGGAGTTGAGTTAGCTCAGAAAATCTTTCACACATTTGACCCAGATTTAAAGGTTAATGTATTCATCCAAGATGGTGAGCACGTGAAATATGGCGATATTGCTTTTGAAGTTTCAGGAAATTCTCGTTCTATCCTCACTACAGAACGTTTAATCCTCAATTTTATGTAAAGAATGAGTGGAATAGCTACCCAAACCAATGAAATTGTTTCTTTAATTAAAGGTACAGATGTAAAATTGTTGGATACACGAAAAACAACACCGGGTATTCGTTACATGGAGAAATGGGCAGTACGAATAGGAGGGGGGCATAATCATCGATTTGCATTATACGATATGATTATGTTAAAAGACAATCATGTAGATTATGCCGGTGGCATTAAAAACGCTATTCAACGCGCCAATGATTACCTCGCTTCTACGGGGAAAGATTTGAAAATTGAAATTGAAGTTAGAAACGAGAAAGAATTGGCAGAAGTTCTTGAAATTGGTAAAGTCGATAGAATTATGCTGGATAATTTCTCTCCAGAAAGAATCATTGAGTCATTGAAAATTATTCCTAAAATGTATGAGGTAGAAGCGTCAGGTGGTATTACACTTGACACGATACGCTCATACGCAGAGACAGGCGTTGATTACATTTCTGTTGGCGCATTGACACATAGTTTCCAAAGTTTAGACATGTCACTCAAAGCTAAGTTTGATAATTAGTCGGTGCTTAAAAACTTGTTTTTTATTTCACTCAAAAAAAGAAAGCTCACCGCTCATCATTCAAAAGTCATCCAATAATTCAGAATCTTTTTTCACTTTTTTGGTCTTGTTAGGTAATAAGAAGGAAATCCCTAAAATTCTACCACCAATAAGAAGAATGAGAATTGAAAAAGGCCAATGAAGAATTTTGAAAGAAAGACCAATAAAAAGAACAATACTACCGATCCAGTAGAAGAGATTAAATGTTTTTTCGTGTTTACCAGATTTAAAAGAGACAAGATTAAGAATGAATGCGATAGCGCCAAAAATTAAAAATAAAATCTTGGCTATATATATAGGTATAAATTCTCGTCCATATCCAGTGAAAAGAACAATTGCCATTAAGAAAGCGAAGGCAAAAGCAAAACCGGATATTTTTTTATAAATCATAATTTAATGTTTTCAAACATCGATCTTCGGTCTTCTGTCTTCGAGCTTGTCGAGAAGCCGAGAAGCCGAGAAGACAAAATCAATTTTTTCCCACAAATTCTTTAATGTCCAAAAGAAAATCAATCTCCTCTTCAATTCTATTTCCAATCACCAATACATTCGCAGCAGATAATTCTTTCAGTGACTCAATGGAACGAATTCCACCGCCAATGATAATGGGTTGATTCAATTTCTTTAAAATTGTAATGACTTTAGCAGGTACATGATTTTTCGCGCCACTACCAGCATCAAGGTAGAGTAATTTCTTTCCTTGTAGTACCCCTGCTTTTGCTGTGTTTAGAATAATTGTTTCTTTATCGTTTGGGATTGGAGTCGTTTGGCTGACGTAGGCAACAGACGATTTTGTCCCCCCATCGATTAGGATATAAGCGGTAGGAATCACCTCGATATCCATGTCATAAACTTCATTTGCAGACAAAACATGCTGTCCGATGAGGTATTCTGGGTTTCTACCCGAAATCAAACTCAAATACAAAAGAGCATCTGCATCTTCGGAAACTTGATGAGCAGCACCAGGAAACAAAACGATCGGTAAAATGGTGTTCTTTTTTATAATCGCGATGGTTTCTGTAAAAGCTTTTCGAGTAACAGTACTTCCTCCAACAAATAAGTAGTCCACTTTAGCAAATTCCGCTTTTTTCAATAAAGGCAAAAGCAATTTCTCTGTATTGAATTTATCTGGATCAATAAGAATCGCAATTTGTCCAGTTCGAGCAGCAAAATGATTATATATTTCGTTTGTGTTCAACAATTTTACTTTTATTTATGGAAACAATAATTTCCTTGTGTTCAAATATATTCAAATTTACGGATAATATAGAATCAGGGTTCATAATTCTGCCCGACCAGTTACCGTTTAAGTCTTTGTCCAAGAGCAGTTCTGTTTTAAAAATAATCTTTTTTCTTCCGGCAAGTTTATATAAAGCTTCTTTCGCAGACCATATTTTCGTTACTTCCAATTTAGAATGGATGTCAAATTTTATTCTTTCATTGTCTGATAAAAACTTATGAGATAACTCAAATATATTTTCCCGTGGCGGTTCCAGATCCAAACCAACGCTGAATTCTTCATTCAGTGCTATCCCTGCCCAATTCTTACAATGACTAATTGAAATAAATCCTTTTCCTTTTATATAAGGTGCGCCGTGCTGAGAGTAATGAATAGTCTTAAAACCTAAAATACGATGCCTCAATATCCTTGAAGCAATGAACTCTTTTTTTCTTGATTCACTTTTAAAAGTCTTTAACTTGTCTATTTCTACCGTTGAAAGGTAGTCTAAATAGATGTCGGTATTAAAATCATCAAATCGGCACAAAAAAATTGTGGTTTGATTTAAATGTATTTCTTCAAATGTAAAAGGTGTCATATCAAGTGTAAAGGTAGAAATGCAATTGGGAATTTTGCTTAGAGATGTATAATTTTGTTAATTTTTAGTTAAAACTACATCAATAGACAGAATTAATTTATCTATTTTTGTTAAAGAAGGTTAAGTTAGATTTAATTAAATATTTTTAACATTTTGTTAATTCTATTTATTTTTTTTCTATATTTACCCGCTTTAAACTAGCAATTATGTATAATAAATAAACTGCACTTATGTTATTAAGATTAAATTTATTGTTCGTAAGCATCTTGCTTACATTGAGTTACGGCTTTTCTCAGTCAGGGCTTGGTACTATAAAAGGTACTGTCTCCGATGGGGAAACGAAAGAACCCATTCCTTTTGCGAAGGTAATCCTGAAAAAAGATGGAAACATTAAAGGTGGTGGTACAACCGATTTTGATGGAAATTTTCAAATCAATTCAGTTACACCTGGTACGTATGATTTGGAAATTCGTAATAACCCGGAAGGTTATAAGCCACAATCGTTAAATGGTATTGTTGTTTCTTCGGACAAGATTACATTCCTATATGACTTGACGCTATCAAAAGCGAAAGATGTACAGGATATGGAAGAGGTTGTCGTTGTTGCGTACAAGGTTCCGTTGATTGATAGAGATGGTGGAGCTTCTGGTGCTACGATTACAAGAGAGGATATTTCTCGTCTCCCAGTGCGTTCTGCATCTGATGTTGCAGGTACGGTTGGTGGAGTTTCTAAATCGGAAGGTGATGGTGATATTAGTGTGAGGGGTTCTCGTTCTGATGCAACTTACTTCTATATAGATGGGATTAAAGTACGTGGATCTTCAAATCTACCTAAGTCAGCTATCCAAGAGGTTACGGTAATAACAGGTGGTTTACCTGCGAATTATGGTGATGCAACGGGGGGTATTATTTCGATTGTAACAAGAGGGCCTTCTGCTCAGTATTTTGGCTCTGTTGAAGGGGTGACTTCTGGTTTCTACTTTAAAGGAGAAGATGCTGATGGTTATGATGGTAAAGTATTTGGTTTAGATAAGTATTCTTACAATCTGTTAGAAGGGATGTTGTCTGGTCCGTTATGGATGCAGAAAGATTCTACAGGAAAGAAAACGAAACCAAGATTAGGATTTTTAATTTCTGCGAATTATACGACAGCTTTAGATAATCGTCCTTTAGCAGGAGGTTCTCAACGTGTCAAGAAAGATGTGCGTGATGAAATACTTGAAAACCCACTGACATTAACAGCGAATGGAGGGACAAGATATAGTGCGTTGTATTTAAGAGAGGATGATTTTGAAAATGTTGATTGGAGAATGAATGCAAGGACTTCATCTCTCTCTGCTCAGGGTAAGATCGATGTTAACACTGGTCCTTCAATGAATTTAACTTTTGGTGGTTCATATAACTATGACTGGGGAAGTAATTACAGTAGAACTGGCTCTTTGTTTAATTTTTCTAATTTTGGTGCATACAGAGATTCAGATTGGAGAGTTTTTGGACGTTTAACACAACGTTTCTCTAACGATACTGAAGGAAGTAGTTCAAGAGTTAAATCGGCATTCTATTCTTTAATGGTTGACTACTCGAAAAACACGACCAATCGTTACGATCCTAAACATGAGTTTGACTTATTTAACTATGGTCACGTAGGTCGTTTTGATGTTCGAAGAGAAAGAACTTATGCAGAAGTTTCTGACATAGGACCGGTACAGGATGTTAATCCTCCGATAGTTAATGTTAATTTTACACCATCTTCTACGCATCCACAGTTAGCAGCTCAAACGGAGCAGTATTTTAATTTATATACACCTGAAGCGAACTGGCAACAAGAACAAAATTATGGAAATTTCAACCAAATTCAACAAGGGAATGGATTGTTAAACGGTGATTCTCCTCATTCTATTTATGATATTTGGAGTAACATTGGTTCGCCTTATAATTATTTCCAAAAAACAGATAATACTCAGATTCGTGTAACTGGTTCTGGAGCTGTTAATATTGGTGACCATTCTATTACACTAGGTTTTGAATATGAGCAACGTTACGATAGAGGTTGGACTTCTGGAACAACATCTCAAGGAAATACAAATGGACCGATGGGACTTTGGACTTTGGCAAGACAATATACAAATGCGCATATTGACAACATTGATTTAAGTAATCCAACATATACATACGATGCTCAGCAAGGGGTGATATATACAAGCTATGAGCCGCTAAACACTGGTTATGCTAGCCAAAGTGGGACAGGTCAGTATGGCGGAGCAGAACAAAGTGATAACCAAAGATTTTTCGATTACAATTTAAGACAGTATTTGCAAGAAAATGGAATGATTACTTCGGGTGTTGCTGGTTCTGAATTTTTGAATATTGATCAATACGATCCAAATATCTTTTCTTTAGATATGTTTTCTGCAGATGAATTGTTGAATTCTGGTAACTCTTATGTTTCTTATTGGGGATATGATCATACAGGTGAGAAAGTGAGAGGTCAAACAGATATCAATAAATATTTTGAAGATTACGATGAGGATGGTAATTTTGAGCGTTTTGTTGGAGCTTATCAACCAACTTACATTGCAGGTTACTTGATGGATAAGTTTTCTTTTCGTGACATCGTTTTAATGTAGGTGTACGTGTCGATATCTTCGATGCAAATCAACCTGTTTTAAAAGACAAGTATTTGATTTACAACGCAAGAAATGTTGATGAAGCTAAAGCGTTGAGAGATGCTGATCCTTCATTGGCTTGGATTAACGTTCCAACTTCTATGGGTGGAGATTATACCGTTTATGTGGATGATGCAAATAATCCAAACGCAATTAAAGGCTATAGAAGTGGTGATACTTGGTATGATGCAAATGGTATTGAGGTTCAAGATCCTCAATTGATTTACGGTGCGGGTGGTATACAACCATTTCTAAATAACCCTGGTCAAAGTACGCCAACTGCCGATGCGTTTGAAGATTACGAAGCTCAAATCAATATAATGCCTCGTATATCTTTCTCATTCCCAATTTCTGATGAAGCATCTTTCTTTGCTCATTATGATATCTTAACGAAAAGACCAACGTCTGGTGTTCGTTTTGATCCTTTTCAATATCAGTTCATCAGTAACAGAAGTGCAATTGTAAACAACTCTAACTTGAGACCTGAAAAAACAATTGATTATGAATTAGGTTTTCAACAAGTTCTTACTAAAACCTCTTCTTTGAAAATATCTGCCTTCTATAGAGAACAAAGAGATAATGTTCAGTTAATTAATGTTACTGGAGCTTATCCTAGATCATATAGAACGTATGGAAACAGAGATTTCGGTACTGTAAAAGGAATGACAATTTCTTATGATATGCGTAGAACGGGTAACTTAAGGTTGACTGCTAATTATACACTTCAATTTGCTGAAGGAACAGGGTCAGATGCAACATCTGCACAAGGTCTGATTAATGCAGGTCTTCCTAACTTAAGGGCAATCTTCCCATATAACTTCGACCAACGTCATGCATTTAATATCATTATGGATTATCGTTATGGTAGTGGGAAAGATTACAATGGGCCTTCTGTAGGAGATTTTGATATTTTTCAAAATACAGGATTGAATATTGTTTCTAATATTTATTCAGGTTCGCCTTATTCTCAACAAATTGGTATCACAAACGAAGGTCAATTCTCTCCTCAAGGTCAATCTGGATTGATAGGGACAACAAATGGATCTCGTTTACCATGGTCTTACCGTCTCGATTTACAAATTGATCGTAATTTTGATTTAGAGCTTGGGAAAGAAGGGAAGCAAAAATCAACAGTGTTAAATGTATACATTCGTATAACAAACTTGTTGAATCAACAAAATATCTTAAGTGTTTACCGTGCGACTGGTAACTGGGATGATGATGGTTTCCTTGCTGCAGCGACTAGTCAGGCTACAATCCAAAATCAAACAGATGAGCAATCATTTAGAGAGTATTACGCAATGAAAGTACAAGATCCATTCAATATCAGTTCTCCAAGAACGATTCGTATTGGTGTTAAATTAGATTTTTAATCATAATTAGAAAAGCATTATGAAAAAACAATTCGTCAAAATAGTATTAGGAGTTACATTATTGTTAGGTTCTAGTCCTGCATTCTCATATATCAATTACGATTTAGTAGGTATGCAGCAGAACAATAACAACAATCAAAATGTTGCTCAGGAAAAGGGTGCCAACTGTGCACCTTCAACAGCTCAATTAACCATGACATTTAATGGTGTTAGTGCGTTTATTGAAGCTGGAGGAAGCATGTGGGCAAATAGAGCTCAAGGTGTTGCCGCTTATGAAATTCCAAAAGGTTCAGGGACAACTGTTGTTTACGCAGGTGCTCTTTGGATGGGGGGAACGGATATCAATGGTCAATTAAAAATTGCAGCTTTAACATTTAGAACCAATGAGGATTTCTGGACAGGGCCTTTAAGTGTGGCTTTGGGGTCAGGAACTTATGACCCAACTTCTCCTGTTGGAGATGGTGTGACACGTGATTTTGGAGCAGCGACTATCGATCCAGATCAGTGTGATGCTTATGATCAATTTTATACAATTCGTAAATCTGAAGTGATTGCATTTATTACTTGGTGGGAATGTGATCAAGGTATATCGACTCCAGCTTCTTGTGTGGATGTGACAAAACCTGATTCTGAAATAATGAATCGAATCAATAATTGGCCAGCTCATGGTGATGCATCTCGTTATCAAGATCATTATTTGGCTCCTTTTTATGATAATCCACTTGGTCAAGGTGGCCTTGATGGTGTGTATACTCCCGAAGATGGAGATTATCCTTGGTATGATGATATTTTAGGTCGTGATGATGTGGCTTGTGGAGTTGACCGTCGTGTTACTTTATTTGGAGATGAAACGCATTGGTGGGTTTTTAATGATGCGGGAAATATTCACGGTGAAACAAATGGACAACCAAGTGGTATGGAAATTAGAGCGCAAGCTTTTGTTTTTGCCACGAATGATGAAGTGAATACGATGACTTTTTACAACTATGAGTTAATTAATAGAGGAACTCAAACACTTTACGATACTTACTTCTCTCAATATATTGATTCTGATATCGGAGGTGCACCAGATGACTATGCTGGATGTGATGTTTCTAGAGGTTTGGGGTACATGTACAATGGTGATAATTATGATGATGATGCGAATGGAGCAATAGGTTACCATGATAACCCTCCTGCTGTTGGTTGTGATTTCTTTGAAGGTCCCTATCAAGATGGTGATGGGCGTGATAATGTTGGTCCCTATTTTGATACAATTAATAATGTAATGGTGATTCCTTCTGTGATTGATGCAATTAATGACACGGGTATTGTTTATGGAGGTATTGGAATTGGTTACTCGGATGGTTTAATTGATAATGAACGTTTCGGAATGCGTCGTTTTACTTATTATACAAATGGTGCTGCTTTCCCATACAATGACCCAGGAAATGCTCCTGAGTTTTACAACTACATGCAAGGTATGTGGCAAAATGGAGATGAAATGTTTTACGGTGGAACTGGAGCAATCAATAGTACAACAACCCCATCTGATTATCTTTTCCCTGGAGATTCTGATCCGTTGAACTGGGGTACTGCTGGTGTTGATTTAGGTTTTGATTGGAGTGAATTTGATACTGATGGTTCTGGTTCAACAAATCCTCCTGGAGATAGACGATTTGTTCAATCTGCTGGTCCTTTTACATTGAAACCTGGAGCTGTAAATAACATTACAGTAGGTATTGTTTATGGACGAAGTAGTGCAGGTGGTTTGTTGGCTTCTGTTGATGCGATGAAAAGAGCGGATACGAAAGCCCAAGCTTTATTTGATGCTTGCTTTAGAATTTTAGAACCACCTTACGCTCCTAAATTAACAATTCAAGAGTTAGAAAATAAATTGGTATTAACGATTTCTAATCCAGCTTCTTCGAATAATTATCTTGAAGGTTATCGTGTTGAAGACGAGGTGAATATTACAGATCCTCTTTTAGATAGATTCTTTACTTTTGAAGGATATCAAATTTATCAGTTAGTTGATGAAGATGTTACGTCTGCTGATCTTTTGGATGATTCTAAAGCTCAACTTGTTGCGCAATGTGATATTGAAAATGATATTGAAGATTTAATCAACTTTGAGTTTAATGAAGACCTCGGTTTCTCAATCGGATCTCGTAGAGTATCTGCAAACAACAAAGGTATTCAACACTCTTTTTTAATTGCAGAAGATAAATTTGCTCAAGGTGTTCCAACTTTGGTTAATTTTAAACGTTATCACTACATCGCTATAGCATATGCTCACAATGAATATGCTCCTTATGACCCAAATGATCCTTTAACTTATGATGGACAGAAAAAACCTTATCTTTCTTCTCGTTTAGGGTTTGATGGAGGGTCTGTTCAGTCCGTTGAGGCAATTCCTCACAATCCAAAACCAGAATCAGATGGTTTGACTTCTAGTTTAACTTATGGGCAAGGACCAAAGATTCAACGTTTAGATGGGCATGGGAATGGTGGTCGAATCATTGACTTAACACCAGAATCAGTTGATAAAATTGTTTCAACAGGTTACCTGATTGACCCTGTTTACCAAGGAGGTAAAGGGCCTATCAACATTAAAGTTGTTGATCCTTTGAATGTTGTTGGTGGTCAATTCGAATGTGTTTTCAATGATTATACAGCTTCGAATGTTGATAATGGAGCTGATACAGCAAAATGGACGATTAATAGATATGTTAAAGGGGCTCTAATTGAAAGTATTTCTTCAGAAAGATCTATTCAAGTATCGAATGAGCAGATTATCCCGCAATGGGGTATCTCAGTACAAATCGAGCAAAACAAATACCATGTTTCACAAGATGGTTTAACTGCTCCTCAAGCTATGACGACTGATTTTCTTGAAGCAACAATTACTTTTGCAGATAGTTCAAAACAATGGTTAATGGGAATACCTGATACAGATAATTTCTATCCAACAAACTGGATTCGTTCTGGTACTTTTGATCCAGATGAAGATGATGGAACTAATGGAGTTCAGTGTACAGACAATCCTAATATTCCAAATTACTTAGAGTCTTGTGCATATCCAGATGAAATTGGTATCGATAATGGAAAAAAATGGGCTAAAATACTTGGTGGTACTGTTGCTCCTCATCGTTTGGTTGGTTTCCAAGATGAATATATGCCATTGGCTTACTTCAACTATACAACTTCTTCTGCAAGACAATACGCGTCAATTCGCTACTTGCCAAGTGTTGATATTGTATTTACAAATGACAAATCTAAGTGGACAAGATGTCCAGTGATTGAGTTGGGGCGTGAGTCTAATTTTAACATTGGAAATGCACAACCAGGTCAAATGAGAAAAAGTCCTTCGGTAGGGAAAAATGGTTTGCCTGATGGTTCTGGAAATGGAATGGGATGGTTTCCTGGCTACGCAATTGATGTAGAGTCTGGTGCGCGTTTGTACATGGCTTTTGGTGAGAATTCTTTCTTAGCGAATGACAATGGAACAGATATGGTTTGGAATCCTACGGATCGTCTTGCTGATAATACTGGGAACCCTGTTATGGGAGGTATGCATCCGATTTATGTTTTCAATTATCAAAAGAAAACAATTAATAAACATGCTCAAGGGAATGATTATCCTGCTTATGTTCCTTCTCAGGCAGAGAACTTAGCAACGAATAAATTATACCAAGATTATTTATTAATTGAGGCAGGTAATACATCTCAAAAAACGAAAACATACGGTAATATGTCTTGGATTGCTTATCCATTGACTGCGCCAGGAAGATCAGTTATGGAAACAGATGTTACCATCAGATTGAGAGTGAATAAAGAATACAAAAACTTCTATACAGAAGGAAATCAATTTGGTGGGCCAAACAATGGTGCTCCTATGTATTCTTGGGATATGGACCAAGTAAGAACGGGGTATGGTTCCAACGAAAGATTGTCTGAAGTTTTGGATATGATTAATGTTGTTCCGAATCCTTACTATGCTTATTCTGATTACGAAAGAAATCGTTTAGATACGCGTGTTAAAATTACAAATTTACCAGAACGTTGTACAGTTAAAATATTTACTACCAATGGTAAACTAGTACGAACGTTTAAGAAAGATAGTCCTGAAACTTTCGTTGATTGGGATTTGAACAATCATGAACGAGTTCCTGTTGCTGGAGGTTTATACTTAATTCACGTTGAAATTCCAGGAGTTGGTGAAACAATTGTTAAGTTCTTTGGCGGAATGAGACAAGTTGATTTACAAGGTATTTAATAAGACTAAAACTAATTAAAATGAATAATTCATTAACAAAAATTACAAATGCATTAATCATTGGAGCTACGATTTTTTCGAGCTTCGGTGTAAATGCTGGAAATGAAGACCGCGTAGGTTCTGCTGGAGCGTCACATATATTAGTTAATCCATGGGCTAGAAGTGCTGCTTCAGGTGGAGCTGGTATAGCTAATGTAAACGGTATTGAAGCTTCTTTCTTGAATATTGCAGGTGTCGCTTTCACGGATAAAACTCAAATCAAATTCAACTATACGAATTGGATGGGATCTGCGAGTATCGGTTTAAATTCTGTTGGTATTGCGCAACGTGTTTCTGAAAATAGTGTTATATCTTTCAGTATTCAATCGATGAACTTCGGTGACATCGATATCACTACAGTTAACAACCCTGAAGGTAATATTGGTGTGTTCTCACCGAGAGCTAATGTTATTAATATTGGTTATGCCAGAACTTTTTCAAGTTCAATCTCTGGTGGTATTAATTTTAAAGTTATTACAGAACAAATTGCAAATCTAAAAGCGACAGGTGTCGGTATCGATGCAGGTATTCGTTATGTAACTGGAGAACAGGATCAAATAAAATTTGGTATCACATTGAGAAATGTTGGACCTGTAATGAAGTACAAAGGAGATGGTTTGTCTAACCAAGCTACTTACGTTACTTCTGGAAGTATAGCAACGCTTAATCAAAGATCTGCAACCTATGAGTTACCTTCTTTATTAGCACTTGGTGCTTCTTATGATTTCATTTTTAATGAATCGAATAAATTGAATGTTGCTTTTGGTTTTACAGCAAATTCATTCTCTTCTGATCAATTTGCTCTAGGTTTAGATTATGGTATTGCTAGAGATAAGGTTGCTTTTAATTTGCGTGCTGGTTACGTGTATGAAAAGGACATTTTCAGTGCTGAGAATAGATCCAATGCTTTAATAGGTCCATCAGCAGGTTTTTCTGTTGATGCTCTTGTAGGAGAAAATAAAAGTGCACTCGGGATTGAATATGCTGCACGATTTGCTGGTGAATTCGGCGTTATTCACACTATAGGTGTTACTTTTAGCTTGAAATAGAAAAATATTTTATTACTTTATAGTGCAAGAGAGTCTAAACGGCTCTCTTGTTTTTATTTATTAGATTATCAACAATGGCAAAAATTAATTACTATACAGAAAGTGGTCTTAAAAAAATGAAAGATGACTTGTATGAAATGGAAAATGTTCAAAGACGCGATATTTCAAAACAAATTGGTGAAGCAATTGATAAAGGAGATCTTTCTGAAAATGCTGAATATGATGCAGCTAAAGAAGCTCAAGGTCTTCTTGAAATGAAAATTGCTAAATTAAAAGAGGTGATTGTTAATGCACGAATTATTGACGATTCTGAAATTGATGCTACAAAAGTATTTATCCTCTCTAAAGTAAAAATGAAGAACATTAAAAATAATATGGTTTTTGAATACACTTTAGTGGCTGAGAATGAAGCAAATCTTAAAGAAAAGAAAATTAGTATCGATTCTCCTATCGGAAAAGGTCTTTTAGCAAAATCTGTTGGCGATATTGCTGATGTGACAACTCCAAATGGAATCATTCAATTTGAAATTCTTGAAATCTCTAGATAATGCCTACAATTTTTACCAAAATTATTAATGGTGAGATTCCTTGCTATAAAGTAGCTGAGAATGACGAATTCATTGCCTTCTTAGATATAATGCCTATTAAAAAAGGTCATGTCCTTATTGTGCCAAAGATTGAGGTCGATTATATTTTTGACATTGAAGATGATGTTCTAGGGAGAATGATGGTCTTTTCTAAACAAGTAGCAAAGAAAATACAAAAGCATTTCCTTGTAATCGAATTGGTGTCACTGTCATTGGTCTGGAAGTCCCTCATGCACATGTTCATTTGATACCTATCGATAAGTTAGATGATATGAATTTTGCCAAAGAGAAATTAACAATTACTACTGAAGAGCTTGCTGGTATTGCTGAAAAGATTAAAAATGCTTAGTTGTTTGGTTTAATATTTGATAATTATGGTTAAATTTTCAAATCATGCTAAAATATCCCAACTTTAAAAAAGTTATGCTTAATACCATCAAAGCTCTCTTTTTTTCTTTATTTGTTTCTAATTCTGCTTCTGCAACTAATGTAGAACCTCTTAAAATTCTTTTTATTGGAAATAGTTTTACCCACATGAATGATATGCCGACCATGCTTCAAAATATGGCGAATAAAGGAGGCCAAAATGTGATCATAGAGAAGAATACTCAATCAGGTGCTTCGTGCCGTGTTCATTCTCAGCGTCAAGATATGTATGAAGCTATTAATTCTCGAAACTGGGATTATGTCATTTTACAAGGTTATAGTCGTGAATTATCATTTAGTAAAGAGCATATTGATACAGCTACAGTTCCTTTTATCAAACAAATTACGGATTCGATTTTCGCGAATAATGCTTGTACAAATGTGTTGTTTTACATGACTTGGGGCTATGAAAATGGTTTCTTGGATCGTGAAGAAGTCAATACTTATGAAAAAATGACCGACTCGATAGAAGTTGGTTATCAATACATCGGAGAAAAGTTTCACTTCCCTGTTGTACCCGTTGGTATGGTGTGGAAACATGTTAAAGAATTAAGTAATATTGATTTGTATGCGCCAGATAGAGCTCATCCTAGTAAAGATGGATCTTACCTTATAGCAACAACTTTTTATAATTCGATTTTTAATGAATCCAATGAACACGTGTTTACGAACACGATTTCTGACAATTATGCCGAGATTATTAAAAAAGAAGCCAGGGTATACGTTCAAACCCACCGTCAAAAGTATCATTTAGATCGAAATAAAATAACGATCAAATCTTGGATTTCTAAAGAGGGAGAATACATGGTCTATTATAAATCTTCTTACAATGATTCGTTGAAAATTAAATGGATTTTTGGTGATGGTAAACAATCTACCGATAGAATAGGAACTCATGAGTATAAAAAATCGGGCTCATACGTTATTCTTGTCGTGATTGAAGATGATTGTGGTGTAAGAACGTTTGAAAAATTAGTTCATTTTGCTAGGCCCGAAAAACCAACAAAAAACAAGAAGAGAAAACCGAAGTACAACCTAAACAATCCTAAAAAGATTTAACTTTTTTTCTTCAAACGAAGAAATTGGAGGGTTTTGGATTTTAAATTATTAAAGAAATCCAAGTATTTAATAAAGAATACAAAAGTTGCGATAAATAAAGTTGCTCCTAATACGGCTTGCCACCCGGACAAGTTGTGGTCGAAAACATCTTTAATTCCATAACCCAATATCCCACCATAAAGCACAATCACATGTAAAATGTAGATGGACAATGTATTCTGCCCAATTTTTAAAAACAATTCTGCTTTAAAGTTGAAAAGCTTGTCAATGAGCATAAACACACCTAATGCTATGAAAACTTGTCCTAATCTTCCGTATAGCCAAGAGTTAGCAACTAGATTAAGATCTATGTTGACTAATTCTAATACATCATCCAAGAATAAACCAATCGTTCTCCCGAAAATATTGAGTAAAATACCGAGACTTATGTACATTGTTGGATACCAGAATTTGGCAACATGTCCTTGGAAACGAATCGTCAATGCACCAACCATTCCTCCGTACATGGTAAATGCCAACCAAGGAATAAAGGGAAAGACAGAATAAGGACCGTGAATCATATTTTGCAATATTTGAGGTGCACCTGCCGGAACATATAAGTCTGATGGAAGTGCTTTTACTACAGGATAGAAACAAAAAACAATAGTACCCGCCAACAAATAGTAGAGGTAGAGGGGACCAATTTTTAATAATTTATACAAACCAAAAATCAATAGCAATGCAATTATCCCAACTCCGATGGATTGCAAAACATGAAAAGCAAAAAACCAAATGGATTCGTGGTTGAATGTGTTCTCAATGTATCTCAAATTTAATTGCAGTAAGTAACCCCACAATAATAATTCAAATGCTCTTTGGAAACCTTTGTGAACTCGTGGGTTCCTACGGAAACCTGCTTCTTTATTTCTCGCCAATAAATAAACAAAAACAACACCTGTGACAGTGAAGAATAGGGGAGCAGTGAATCCTTTCAAAAAATACCACCAATCGAAAAAGAAATAACCAGAAGATCCTGTTTCTTTTATTTGTGCAATCAGCGGTTTAAAATTCTTAAATGTATGCTCAATAAAATGTCCTTCTAACATCAAAAGAATGGCAAAAGATCGAGCCATGTCGATGAACTTCAACCTAAATTTTGGTTTCTCAATGATTTCTATTTTTTCCTCTCTATTTTCCATTTCTTGTGACGCAAAAATAAGATATTCTGCGAGATTTAGAACTTAATTGTGGATTATAGGCGAGAAATGTCGATTCATCATTCTATTTCAGTAGAAACATACAATCTCAACTCTTTATTGCTGTTTTCTAATTGAATAAATATAGACTCAACAACAAATCCAGATAGCTTACTGGTATCGAGAATGAACTCAATTTCAATTTCTTGTCCGGGAGCAATTGTTTTTTGTTGTGCATTCACTCTCACACATTCACACAGAATTCGATAATTGGAAATCGTAATGGTTTCGGTGGATTTATTCTTTACAACAAATGTATGGCGAAGAAGCTCACCTTTCTTTTGCTTCCCAAAATCATAAACGGGTTGAGAAGTCGTTAGAGCAAACTCTTTCTCTTCTTCTAAATAGCTGACACTTTGAATTTCAATTTTCCGTTCGATTGCAGCTGATCTAGAATACACAGAATTTTTAACATCGTTTGGGTTGTCACTCGTCAATTGATTGGCAGTATATTCTCCGAATGGAACTTGAGAAAAAATGACCTTCCCTCCATTCTCTGCTGTGACATCAATGTATTTTGAAAAAACACCTCCGTTGTATTCTCTTAAGTAATTGACTAACGAAGCAATTCTTCTTTTTGTGAGGTTGACATTGTAATCTGTTTTGGCTAATGGACTTGCGAAACCTTTGACAGTTACATTAATTTTTGCACCTCTATCCAATTCTGTCAATAATAAATCACGGAAGAGTTGCAAATCTTCTACACCCTTGTCCACATATTCTATGAAAAAACTTTCAATATCAAGTTGAGCATATTCTGCTTTCTCCCCATTTAAACCATGAGAATATTCTTTTTTATATTTTTCAATCATTGCGGTATAATCATGGTAGGAAGAAATATAGTTTACGTTTGTGGTTGTGTCCCATGAACGAGGATTGGGAACATCATTGTGAAAATAAAGAGTCACAGGCAATCGCTTATTTAAGTCAGCCAGCATCTCTTCAGGAGTTGGAGGTTCAATTTTCTCTGGAGGAATTAATGCCCAAATATCAGAGCAACAAGTTGGATTTTTACTGTACAAAACCCCCAATCGATTGGAAGATACATAAGCTGTATCCCTATTTTTAAAGTAATAGATGTCATTTGCAGGACTATTTGCAGGGATTCCGACATTAATCGGTGGGTTAAATTTATCTATAAATTCAGAATAAAACACATCGTATCCACCAAATCCATTGTGCCAAGAGGAAGAAAAATACAATCGTTTCTGAATAGAATCCCACCAAGGCGTAATTTCATTGTCAAGCGAATTCAACGTTTTAATCGATCGAACTTTGCCGTATTGATTGCCATTTGTGATTTTACTATAATACAAATCCATTCCACCTTTTCCGCCTGCTCGATTAGAAGAAAAAATCAATGTTTCTTTCCCTTTTATTTCTGCGATACACGGCATTGTGGAATTACTTCCTTTTTCATTGATGATTTCTCCCAAAGAATCGATTCCAACCCATTGATTATTGGCGTATCTTGCAACCATTATTTTGCATCTGTAATTGTATCCATCTTCCACGCATTGACTAAAATAAAAACGTTTTCCATCCAATGAGCATGCTCCATTTCCCGTGTGTAAATCTTCGATGAATAGATGCTTTACTTGTTCGGATGCTTGAAATTTCAAATCTTCAATCTTACTCGAATAAATAGATGTTTTATAATGAGGATCGTAAACTTCTTCAGAGGCAGAGATAGAATCGGCACGTAAACTGGAGAATATTAACTGATTGTCATAAATTCCGTGGCCGAATTCTGAGTTCTTAGTGTTGACCGTTTCAGGCAATCGTTCTAAAGTTACTTCCGAAGTATCAATCAAAGCCGATTTTGCCCAAACACTACTTACCAATTCTTTCTCCGCTTTTTTGTACAGATAACTCTTTTTCTTTTTGTAATATTTCTTTTTGGCTTTCTTAAATGTTTTAATGGCCTCCTCATATTTCCATTTTGCTTTTGCATCAGACCTAAATTGAGCAAAGAACTCGGATAAATCCTTGCTTCTTCTCTGTCGTACACCTTTGCGTAATAGTATTCTGCTTTCCGATAATCTTTGTAAGCACGATAAGTTTCTGCAACTTGCCAGAGAATATCCACTGTATTTGAATCAATCTCCATTGCTTTTTTATAATATTTCAACGCATGGAAATAGTCGCCCTTTTGAGATTGTTCTTGGGCAAATTTTAAATACTTCTTCAAATTATTTTGAGAAAAAGCAGAGAATGTGCAGAAGGTGAGGGCAAGAATTAAATATAATCGGGACATATTCTGTGCGAATTTTTAGAAGGTTTAAAACGATGAAGAATGTATCGAACGGAGAATTCAATTCCACCTCTGGCTTTACTTGCAGGAACTAATTTTGAGAAGTTGAAATCATAACTCATTCCTACCCACCAACTTTGGTAATCCATTCCGACAGTGATGAAAGCAGCATCTTTATTTCTCCACCATAATCCTGCGTAGATCGCTCGATATTCTCCCAAACGATTAATGAGTGTATATTTCACTGAAGAACCGAGCATTAATTCTCTGTATTTCCCTTGGAATGACAAGTTGAACCCTGGAACTAAATCCAAATCAGAATTTAATTTATAAATGCCACGAATAAACAGCGTTGTTCTAACTTCTCGGGGTATTTTCTCTCCAAAGAATCCTTGATTAGGTCTATTTAAGTTGAAAAAACCAATTCCACCTGTGAATGTATAACGTTCGTTGATGTAATATTTGTAACTCGCACCAAAACCCAAAGAAAGGTTCGTTTTTCGATTGGTTTGAATATTTTCTCCCGTAGCAAGAGAAGGGTCGTAAGTAATTCCGTTGAATTGATTGCCAAAATAAAATTGGTCAGCATTGAATTGGCGATGATTCATCCCTACATTCACACCAAAACGGACATTGTGAACAGAATCACTTGTCAATTTTAGTTGATAGGAAACATTCCCTTGAATTTCTATTGTTCTAAAAACACCATCACCTACTTGGTCGTTAAAGAATGAAATTCCGTAGCCAATATTTCTATGATTGTACAGTTTTGAATCGGCAGAAAGAGCAAGTGTTGAAAAAGGAACTGTAACGCTTCGCCATTGATCTCTGTAATTTCCTACAAAACGAATGTCGCCTTTAAAATCGCCAGCATTTGCAGGGTTCTGAAAAATTGGATTTTGATTAAATTGCGACCAATGAATATCTTGCGAAGAAGCTTCGAAAGTAACCAATAGTAGAAGAATAAGTAATCGTATTTTTTTCAAGTTGCTCATTTAACAATTTGAAGTTACGAAAAAATAATGATTTAGCTTTAATTTGGAGAAATAGTACGTTTCTCTATGGGGAAGATTTATCCTTCCATGAATATTAAATAGAGAACCAAGCCGATAATAAAAAACAAAAGAAGAGTTTTCGGGTCTTTGTACAAGGGTTTTTTCCCACGCTTCGTCAATTTTTCATAATCATGGTGAAGACGAGAGAAATCTTTCTGACGCTTAATTTGTGCCTCAGTTGGAGATAAATCCGTTTTTTCGGTATTTAATGTAAATTTTCTCATTTTGCTTCCTCCCATGTTTTAGAGATTCGTTCTAATATACGATAAGTTCTCATTTTAGCATTCGCTTCGGTGATAGAATAAATTTCTGAAATTTGTTTAAAATTCATTCCTTGAAAAAAACGTAACTCAATCAAATCCAAGTGTTCAGGTTTTAACTGGTTTAAAACGTCGATCAATTTTTCTTGGTCTTCACTAGACATATAACGCCCTATTTCCATTTCTTTTGCCATATCTCCCAATTGATTTTCATCAATCGAAACACTCATTTCTTTCTTCTGCTTTCTAAAAAACATGGAAACCTCATTCTGCGCAATACGATACAACCAACTGCTGAAAGGAAAACCTCTATCTTCATATTTTTCGATGTTTGCCATCGCTTTCATGAAAGTTTGTTGAGTGAGGTCACCTGCAATATCTTCTTTTCCGCCCAAACGTTTAAACACAAAACGGAAAATTTGCTCAAAATATTTCTCATACAACTCGCCAAAGTATTTACTGTCCTCTTTTGCAAGAACAATAATCTCTGATTCAGTTAGTTTTTTTATATTTTTTCGACGTTTGAACAATGCGTTGTTTTGTATTGAAATGTAGAATGGTTTAAAAGTAACAAAAAAAGTTTGTCTTTTGTGAAAAGACTTCAGACCGACAAATATTTACAAGTGATTATTATCGGTTAAGTAATTGATTTAGTTGTAGAACAGCTTGGGATATTGGAGATGTTTGTTATATTTGAAAAAAAGCTACAGCGTGGATATATGTCATGAATGCAATATATTACATTGTT
>JAJRQQ010000007.1 GCA_024280155.1 Bacteroidota bacterium | reverse complement strand
ATTGCATATTGAAAAGCATGAGAATGCGCATTTTGAAAACCAGGAAGCGTGTATCCATCAATGATTTTTGCATCTGAATCAGTACTGTTTTCTTCAAGCGTGAGAATGTTCCCTGAAGAATCACTGGTAATTAGAACATTATTTAACCATTGAGTGCCATTTTCATTGGTTGAATTGAGGAGGTTTTTGAAAAGGATTTTTTTCATCAAAATGGTTTAACTAATTTTTATTGTTTTTATTTAAAGATAAAGTCTCATTGTTAATTTTTTTTTAGAGATTTCATGAAATCTGTTTTGTCTAAAATATTTAGTTGAGATTTTACAATTTTATTAAGTTGTATAAATCGTTCAGGTTTTTCAATGTTAGCTTCAATCATGATTGCATTAATATTTTCAAGATTTGAGAGAACGACTAATTCATTAATGCTAGAAAAATCTCTAATATTGAGTCCTTTTTTTACATGATCAGGGTTTGCTACTCTCCAATCTTTTGCAGTACAATTGTATAAAGAAACATTAAGTAAGTCAGCTTCTTCGGCATAAACAATCCATTTATCGTTTTCTTTATATTTATTTTGAGGTAAGATATGTTTTTTAATTGCATTTGTCTGAAATTGATAATTCGTTTTACTTAGAATTCTTTTAACGTTCCATTCTAAGTTGAATTTATTTGATTCAATTTCTTTTAATCGTTGAAATTCTTTAATTAGGAGCAGTTTAAACATTGGACTAATCCAAGAACCAAATTCAAAGGCTAAATCTTTATGTGCATAAGTTCCACCATTTCTTCCTGATTTAGAAATTATTCCAATTGCATTTGTTGATGTAATCCACTTTTTAGGCGTTAAATTAAAATTATTTAAGCCGGCTTTTTTTCTAAAGGTGTCGAATTCGACACCTTTAAAATTAGGGTTATGTAAAGTTTCCCATAACCCAATAAATTCAACCGTATTACGGTTTCTCATCCAATTTCTGATATGGTCATTTCCCTCTTCCCCTCTAACCATATCTGTTAGACAAACATAGTCTTGTTCATTTTTTTTAACAATCGAAATTATTTTATTTTCAACGATTATTTTGTTTGTTTTATTCATTAAATGATCTTTTAAATAAATATACGATTTTTATTTAAAGAGATTTTATCAATTCTTGAAAAGTAGGTTTTAGAATTTTTCGCATAACATTCGCTCTATTTTCATCGAACTTTGTTTCGGTATCATCCATGTATAAGATTTTATTCATCTCCAATTGAAGCGCGTGAACATTCTTCGTTGGGTTACCAAAATAACGTGTGATATGTCCTCCTTTGAATGGAGTGTTGTGATTGACTTCAAATTCTCCATTACGAAGATTGTCTAATGTAATTTTGATTAAATTTTTGTCAGCTGTTTTTTCGTCATTGTTTCCCAGAATCATATCAGGAAAAAAACCTTTGCGAATGGTAGGTACACTTCTACGGATAGAATGAGCATCCCAAAGGAGTACTTTTCCAAATTCTTCGATTCTATCTTGAAGTAGTGCTTCAATTTTTCGGTAATAAGGCCAATAATATGTTGAAAGTCGGCGTTCTATTTCTTCTTGGTTAGGAATTTTATCTTTAGAAATGTATATGTCTTTTCCAAAAAAATCAGTTGTGGATGTTAATCCTGTGATAATTCTACCATCATTGTACAGAGGTTTGCTCTCGGGGTCTCTATTCAAATCAATCACCCAGCGACTGTATTTTGCATAGATTATTGTAATACCCAATTCGTTTGCAAAGTTATAGAGGTCTTGTACAAACCAATCCGTATCATCTGGACTTGCCATCATTTCAGGAACGTAATCTTCTTGGAGTTCTTTTGGGAATTCTGTCCCACAATGCGGTACACTTAAAATAAAAGGAACTTTTTTTATAGTCGGTTCGATGATGTAGAATGGATTTGTCATTTTTGCTTATTTTAGTTTGGTAGAATTATCGAGTCAATGAAATGTCAATTTCAAACGTAATTTTATTCGAGATAATTGCATTTTTTGCGACTTTTTTATTTCCTTCTGAAAGATAAATTATTCCCCATTTTGTTCGGTCAATATTAAAAGGTTTGGAATGAATTCTTATCCGATTGGCGGAATAAGTGATGTCACTATAAAATGTAATTGAGTTGGTTTTATTTAAGATTGTTAAGTTCCCATGAATCAGAAAATCATAATCTTCATTGCCAGGTTCAATTTTAGTCATCTGAAAAGTAGAAATAGGGTAGCGTGGTGTGTTGAAAAAATCAGTACTTTTTAGATGAGCTTTCAATGATCGTGCAGTTGATTGATTCTTTGGACTAAAATTTTCAACTTGAATAGAATTCATATCGATTTCTACAATGAGTGAATTTAATTGATTGTTTAAAACTTTAGCTTTTGCTTTATGTAGAAAAATCCGACCGTAGCGTGGAGAAAATCCACCTAGATGACTTGCTCTCCATTTTAAGTGGCTATTTGGAGTGAAATTTTGAAATGTTGTTTCCTTTTGAGTTTTCTGAACGGAAGATGTGAGGAGTAATATCGCAATAAGTAGGAAACTAGATCTCATTTTTTCTTTATCAGTTTAAAAATACCTTGGAAAAGGGAAATTATGGATAAAACAATTATTCCAAGTGCCAAACCGATGATGAATTCCCCCAAAATGGAAGGCCATTTCTCAAATAAATGATGAAGAAACTCAAAATGATGCATGTAAATTCCACCTGCAACTAGAAGCATTGCGATAGTCCCAACGACTGTTAATGTTTTAATGATAATAGGCATCGATTTGACAAGTAGTTTTCCAAAATTATAGATTACACCTTTATTCTCTTCTCGTTTCTTGATTAACGCAAAACCAAAATCATCCATTCTAACCAATAAGGCAACAATTCCATACACACCTATGGTTGCAATTAATGCAGTTACTGTTACGACGAGGATTTGAATTTTAAGTGTTTCTTCTTCTACAGCACTTAATGCGATTAAAACAATTTCAAGTGAAAGAATAAAATCAATGAAGATAGCTGATTTAATTTTCTTTTTCTCGTAGTCATCAATGGCTACTGTGTTTATTTTATCTGTATTTTCTACCTTGTTTTTATGAAAAAAGAAATCGAAAATTTTTTCAACACCTTCATAAGCAAGAAATGCACCACCAAGCATAAGTAGAGGGGCAATTGACCACGGTAGAAAAGCACTCAGTAAGAAAATAACAGGTAAAATAATCAGTTTATTTAGGAACGAACCTTTCATGATTGCCCAAATAACAGGCAATTCTCTTTCAGATACAAACCCAGAAGCTTTTTCTGCATTTACTGCTAAATCATCACCAAGGATACCCGCAGTTTTTTTTGTCGCAACTTTACTCATCGTAGCGACATCTTGCATCAGAGTTGCAATATCATCAAAAAGAGCAAAGAAACCTGAAGCCATAGATTATTTTTTAACGTATTGAGTCATAATTACAATTCGCTGTCCTTCAACCTTTCCTTCAATGTGTTCAGCATTGTCATGAACTAAGGTAATATTTCTGACATGCGTTCCACGTTTTGCCGTAAAACCACCGCCTTTTACTTTTAAATCTTTGATTAAAACAACAGAGTCACCAGCATTTAATTGAACACCATTACTGTCTCGATGAATAATTGCATTTTCATCAGGGATTCCGTCTTTTGCCCATTTCTCTGTTTCTTCTTCCATGTACATCATATCCATTAAATCAACAGGCCAACCTTCGTCTTTAATTTCATTCAAAACTCTCCAAGAAACTACTTTTACGGCATCAACTTCGCTCCAAATAGTATCATTGAGACATCTCCAATGATTTGGATTCATTTCTTTTTCTCCTGATAGTTGGTCTTTACAAGTGGAACAAATGTGTATGTTGTCATCGATTGAATTTCCTGATTTCGGAGATACAATGAATTGAGATAATTCTTCTGTGCTGCCACAAAGTTCACAGTTTCCGTTACTTCTTCTTTCAAGTTGTTTAATCATGATGAAATTGTTTGAATACAAAGATATAACTTTCTATTGATTATACTCGAAGAAGTATTGAGTTGCGAGTATTGAGTTTTGAAGGATGTAAATGTTTAAGAATAATCGTTGATTAGAATAATCTCAAACCTCTTTCCTCTTGCTCAATACAGTTTATAAACGTATTTTTACAAAAAAAAAGAATGTCAATATTTAGTTTCGGAGAATACAAAGAGGTAACAGCGTATAAAGTTCTCGATGAAAGAGAAGTAAGAGCAAGTGCAGGAATAATGTTGTTCTTTGCAATGGTTGCTTTTGTAAATGTTGGTTTTTTAGAACGCTATTTTGTTATTTCATTCGTTTCTGGAGGGTTAATGCTAAATTTTATGATAGGTTTGTTTATCAACCCGAAATTTGCACCAACAATGATTCTGGCTAGATTAATAGTCCGTAATCAATCTCCTTTGCCAATTGGAGCAGTGCAAAAGAAATTTGCGTGGAGTATAGGGCTGATTTTAGCGACTTCAATTTTTGGACTTTCATCGTTACTCTTGAATGATATTACCTATTTCGAAACAGTTTGTAAGCTTTGTATCATCTGCCTCTGGATTCTATTCTTCGAAACTGCTTTTGGTATATGTTTAGGATGTAAAATCTACCATTATGCTCTAAAATTGAAAATTCTCCCACAACCGAAAGAAAAACCGAATTGTATGGGAGACTCTTGGGAGGTATGAAGAAAGGAAATTAAGCATAAAGAACTCTTAATTTTTAACTCTTCATTCTTCATTCTTCATTTCTCATTTCTCATTCTTCATTTCTTAAAATAAAAAAATCCCCCGGATTTCTCCAGAGGACCTCAAGAAAAGTAAATATTCTTATTTCTTCACAATCGTTTTCACAGTTGAAAGATTATTGTCAGAAATTTGTAAGAAGTACATTCCATTTTCATAATCAGAAATATCAACTGACATTCCGTTTGAAACAGAGAATTGTGCGATTACTCGTCCACTTTGATCTAAAACTTTCGCTTTTGCATCATTTGTAAACTCTCCACGTATTGTATATTCTCCTTGTGTTGGATTAGGGTAAACTTCAAAATCAAAAGAAGAGTTGTCATTTAATCCTAACCATAAAACTGGAGCGTATTGAGAAAGCACTAATTGTTGTTCTGAAATTGGAGTTGAAGCACCAGGACTTTGAATCGTCATCTTAGTCAATGTTAATACGGGTAAGTTTCCGTTCGCTAAATCGTAGTATTCAAATTGACGACGAATGATCTCAATATCACCAAGAATTGGTACACTCAACATTAAAGTTGTATCGATAATTTTATAACGAATAACGTTTGTCAAAGAAACAGATTGCGGTAAATTTAAAGTTCCGACTCCATCAATAGTTGCGTGTGCAACACCAGATAAATTTGATGTTGTTGGGGAGCCACTTAATGTGTAGTCAACTACTCCAGTATAGTAGTCAACAGAAGTACTTGCATAGGCAAACGGATAAGTAATAACGATTTCATCATCCGTATTAAATTTAGCAACCACTAAACCTAAAGTTGGTTCATCAAAGATAAAACCTTGTGATATTTTACTCGCAGAAGTTGAATTGTAAAATGAAGTAACTGAATTCTCTACTTCGTAAGCGAAAGTTGAGGTTGGAAAATCTGCTGCGTTTGCAGAAAGAGTTGCGTCAGTTACACCTACGTTTCTTGTCTGTCCTGATATTCCAACTAAGTTGGTGTAATCCCAAGTTACTGCGTTACCAGTTACCCCAGCATAATCAACAGTAAATGAATCACATAAAAACATGTTGTTTGTTGTTCCAATTGCTGCTTCGTCAGCTTGAGTTAATGTTTGAGCTCCTCCAAATAAAGAAATTGAAATTGCTGTAAATAGTAATGTTTTTTTCATAGTGAATTTTTTTTCAAACTTAATCATTTTTTAATATTTATTGTCAAAAACAATGTGCAATTAACTGTTAATGCTCTCAAACGATTATCTTTGACACACATCTAAACGAACTTGATTGTAAAATGGTTGGAGAATCGGCTTTTAAAAAATATGCATGGATAAGTATTATTGTTATAATGTCTTTAACTGCATTTCTCGGTTACAAAGCAACAACGATACAATTTGACTATAATTTCGAGAAGTTTTTTCCTGTAAATGACGATGAAACAGACTTTTTTCTTTCTTATAGAAAGCAATTTACATCGGACAATGATTTTTTATTAATTGCCATTGAGAATGATAAAGGCGTTTTTGATTTGCCTTTTCTTAAAGAAGTTGATAAGGTAACGAAAGAATTGGAAAAAGTAGAAGATGTTAAATTTATCACTTCTATAACCAATCAAGAAGAGCGTTTCATTTTTCCTGGAGGTCAAAGTTCTGCTAAACCCTACATTAATTTTGAAGATTTTGAAGCGAAAAGAGATTCTGCTCGTATTTTTAAGAATGATGAACTGATTAATACACTCGTTGCAAAGGATGCGAAGTCAATTTGCATCTTTCTTCGACATACCGATTATATTTCCAAAAAGAAGAGTGATGCATTAATTGGCGCAGTTGATGAGGTACTTGCAAAATATGATTTTGACAACACAAGAGTGGCGGGTAGAACAATAGGTCAACGTTATTATATCGAGAAAATGACTTTTGAAATGGCACTTTTCATTGGGTTAAGTGCAATTTTAATTATCGTTTTTCTCATGCTTGCCTTTCGTTCTGTTTGGGGAGTGCTTATTCCACAAGTAATTATTTTCCTTTCCATGACATGGGTTGTTGGTGGAATGGGACTTTTTAAAGAGCCCATGAATATTATTCTTTCAACCTTACCATCTATTATGTTCGTGGTTTCGATGTCTGATGTGATTCATTTGGTTTCTCGTTACCTAGATGCTCTTCGAGAAGAACCCTCTCCTTTTGATGCAATCATTGTTTCTATTCGTGAGGTCGGAATGGCAACACTCTTAACTTCTGTAACAACAGCTATTGGTTTTTTCTCGCTTTACTTTGTAAATGTTCAACCAATTCAAGCTTTTGGAGTTGTGATGGGCTTTGGTGTATTGATTGCGTTTGTTCTTACGTTTGCAATGCTTCCAGTTTTATTCTACTTTTTCCCAGGACCGAAATACGTCAGAGAATCGAAGAAAGAGCATTTTTGGAAGAAATATTTAGCCAAAGGGTTTGTCTATGTTCTGCATAATAGGGTAAAGGTCGTTATTGTTAGTTCAGCGATTCTATTGATTAGCATTGTTGGGATGTTGCAAATTAAGAGCAATAATTTTTTAATGGATGACCTAAATCCAAAAGAACCTCTGAAAGTCGATTTTGATTATTTAGATAAACATTATGGAGGAATACGACCTTTTGAATTGGCAGTGATGATTACTGATTCGACTTCTAAAGTTTGGGATAAGGATGTTTTGCAAACCATTGATAGTGTAGAATATTATTTAGAGAATTCGTACGGAGTATCCATCAAAAATTCTTTGATAAAGATGCTTAAAGTCATTAATCGATCTTCTCATGCAGGAAGTAAAGATTACTACAAATTAGAAACATCAAAACGGAAACTGCGTAGCCAACGAAAGTCTTTACGCTTGATTCAAAAAGGGGAATTTATTAAAACTTTTGTTGATTCTACAGAGAAAACAACTCGAATAAACGGAACAATTCCAGATTTAGGAAATACCATTATTTCTGAAAAAAATCAAGATCTGTATGCATTCTTAGAAAGTAAAACACTTGGAGGTAAGATTAAATATCAAGTAACTGGAACAGCGCATTTAATTGATAAGAATTTGAAATACATGTCCACAAGCTTAATTAAAGGGCTTGCGTTTTCTGTTCTTATTGTCGCATTGATTATTAGTTTGATTTATCGTTCTCTGCCTGTATTGGTCATTAGTATTATTACGAATTTAATTCCATTGATTTTTATTGCAGGAATAATGGGGTATTTTGGAATTGTCCTAAAAACGAGTACATCAATTGTCTTTACCATTGCATTTGGAATTGCTGTTGATGACACCATTCATTTTCTTGGGAAATTTAAGCACGAACTTCGGAAAGGAAAAAGTAAAATATACGCATTGAAGAGAACTTATCTTACAACAGGTAAAGCAATGATTTTAACAACTTTAATTCTTTGCGCAGGATTTATGTTACTCGTATTCTCAAGTTTCCTAGGAACTTTTTACATGGGGTTATTACTCTGTATTACTTTATTTGTCGCTCTGATTGCAGACATTACTATTTTACCCGTTCTTCTTTTCTTATTTTACAATCCAAAGAAGAAAAAATAATTAAACTTTATGAAAACGAAATCACCCACATTCAGACTTGCTTTTATCCCAATTCTATTTTTAATTTTATTACTTGTTTTCAATGTATTAACCTTTGGAGATGATGCTACGGGAGGTCCGAATCAAATTGCTTTGTTATTGTCAACAATGGTTGCAGTTATAGTTGCAAATCGATTGGGGTTTAAATGGGAAGAATTGCAAAAGGGAATTGTATCGAGTATTAATTCTGCATTACCTGCCATTTTAATTTTACTACTCATTGGTGCTCTAGCAGGAACTTGGATGATTTCAGGAATTGTCCCTACGATGATTTATTATGGATTGGAAATATTGAATCCTACGATATGTTTAGTCGCTGCGTGTATCGTGAGTGCTATTGTAGCTTTGGCACCAGGTTCTTCTTGGACAACCATTGCTACGGTTGGTGTTGCACTAATTGGAATTGTAACAGCACTTGGAATTGGACAAGGATTGGTTGCTGGTGCAATTATTTCTGGTGCTTATTTTGGAGATAAAATGTCGCCACTTTCTGACACAACGAATCTTGCCCCTGCTATGGCCGGTACAGATTTAGTGACGCATATTCGGTACATGGCACTAACGACTTTTCCATCTATTCTTATCACACTCATTATTTTTCTCATTTTAGGATTCACCATTGACACACATGATACAGGCAAGGGAGTCGATGCAATGATGGAAGCAATTAATCAAAAATTCTTTATTTCACCTATTTTGTTCATTGTACCTGCAGCAGTGGTTTTTTTAATTGTGAAGAAAGTAAGTGCTATTCCAGCATTATTTATAGGTACTTTATTGGGAGCAGTTGCAGCGATTGTATTTCAACCAGAAATTGTCATGGAAGTAGGTGGGACAAGAGAAAATTATTTTGAAGCATCTTATCGAGCAGCAATGGTTTCAATGTCAATGTCTAATGAGATTGTGACAGGTAGTGCCGAAGTAAATGATTTATTAGGCACAAGCGGAATGGCAGGAATGCTCAATACAATTTGGTTGATTATATGTGCCATGTGCTTTGGTGGGGTGATGGAAGCAGCCGGATTGTTGCATAAGATTACGCAGACGGTGATTCGTTTTGCAAAATCAACAGGTTCTTTAATTGCAACTACAGCTGGGACATGTATTTTCTTTAATGCGACAGCTTCCGACCAATATTTAGCAATCGTTGTTCCTGGAAAAATGTTTGAAGATGTTTACCCAGAAAGAGGTTTGGCACCGGAGAATTTGAGCCGAACATTAGAAGATGCCGGTACTGTAACTTCCGTTTTGTTTCCGTGGAATACGTGTGGAGCGACCCAGTCTGCCGTATTATCCGTTTCTACAGGAGATTATTGGATGTATTGCTTCTTTAATTTAATTAGCCCTTTGATGACTATAATTTATGGATATTTTGGGGTCAAAATTAAAAAAATAGAGAAGAAAGTGAAGTAATCCCAAGTAAATCTTGATAGGGAATACTCTCATAGAGCAGTCAAGGTTTATGTTCGACGCAAAGTGCAGTTGATAAAATGATATTGGTGAAATAGAATGATTACACGCTATACTATTTCGGAAACATAAAATCTTTTATACTTGAATTGGATTCTAAAATTGATTGTAACTCAATATCTAGTTTGCAATAAAAATCTAAGCCTGTTAATTCTTCAATGACATCAATAGAAGTAGCAAATGAATACAAAGATTTATCACTTTTTTCATGAGGAACTAGAAATGCAATTCCTCTAGCTTTTCCATCTTTATAAGCAATGAGCGTTTTAAAAAAAGCTCTTGGTACGATAACCTCATTTGGACCGATTGTGTCAATTGGGTGGTCTAAAATTGGTCCTGTAATAACAAAAATCGAATCATTACTTTCAGCCCAATAGCGTACTTTCCCTTCAAGTCTTTTCCAAATACCTCTATTAAATGAAGGCTTTTGAGGACTTATATTGCTCATGAAAAAGCTTTCACTCATACTCCTTTCATTCAATTTCATGCTGCCTGCAGGGGCAAGATGTCCTCGGTCATACCCTGATTTATGATAATCATCAAGACTTGATGATCCTGTTAGAATCAGTGAATCTTCTCTAAAGTCATTCGTTCGTTCAATATAATTTTGAAAAAAGGAAGGTGTTAATTTATAAGCAACCCATTTTGCTTGTTCAGCATCCTCACTGTATAAAAGGGAATAATAGCTGTGATATATTATTTTACTATGGAGATAACAAGTGTTGAAATTGACATTAACCGTCGAATTAGTAGTAACTTGGGTTGTACCACTAAAAGTAATCGTTAGAATGAATAATAGTTGACTAATTCTGATTTTATACATTTTAGGGATTTTATTTATCCTACCAATCCCAAACAAATTTTCATGCGAATAATTCTCTTTGCTGCATCGATAACTTTCGCTTTAAAAACTTCATCCGTTTGGTACTTCAATAAAATTTCTTGGTGAGCTTTTCTAGCATTTAAAGGCATCAGAAGAATGTCACAACCCGCCGAAATAGTAAGCGAAGAAGCATTCTTGATTTTAGAAACGCCACCCATATTCATTGCATCAGTAACAATTAATCCTTTAAAATTTAAACTGTCACGGAGCAAATCTTTAACAATAACTTCAGAAGTGGTGGAAGGCATTCCTTTTGTGTCAAATAATGCGTTGTTTTGAATAGCAATGTGTGCAATCATAATCGATAACACACCCTTCTCAATCAATGGCGGATAGTATTTCAATTCCTTCAATTCTCCGTCAATCACTTGCAAAGATTTATGTGTGTCTCCAGAAACCAAACCATGACCGGGAAAATGTTTCGCAGTTGCAATGATGTTTTGAGATTGAGATTGTTGAATAAATGCCTGTGAGAATGGAATTACATTCTTCGGATTTGCAGCAAAACCTCGATAACCAACAGTTGAGTTCTTAGCTAAATCTACAACTGGAGAGAAATTGTAATTGATTCCAATAGCATTCAAATCATTCGAAATAGTTTGAGAAACAGAAACAGCTTCCAGTGAATCTTTAATTTGATTAGCACGAGGCACAATCGTTGTTCCTTTGATTTTCCGGTTGACTAGACTTGGTTCAGCATCTGCAGAATATAAAAAAGGTAAATTGTTCCATTCTTTGTTCATCTCCTCAAAAAGAGAAGTCCAGTTTTTGCATTCATCAACAGTGCCGTTAAGTAATGAAACACCACCAATTAAATGGTCTTTTAGTAAAGCTTTTATCGTATCTTCTTTTTGCCCCAAACGACCAACCGCAGGCATAATTAATTGTGCAACGATAGAATTCTCACTCAAAGTAGCAAGAATAGAATCCACTTTTGCATCCAATTCTGGAACATCTTGCAAATAAGCATCAATATTGATTTCTATTTTCGGTGTTTCAATTTCTTCTGTTTTAATTTCAGATTCTTGCGCACAAGCAGAGAAAAGAATAATATTAAAAGAAAGAAAGAAAAGTTGTTTGATCATTTTATCGTTGGTTTATTGAAAATTCGTTAATAGTAAGTGTCAAAGTTAACCTTATCCCAGAAGCGTCGAGGACTTACTCCAAAGGTTTTGTTCACAATCCCGTTGTCAATAACCATTCCATACCCCAAAAATGGTGTTTTAACTTGTTCGTTCGTAAAAGGAGAAGATTCACCAAAGCGTAAATCATAGCAAAACAACGTATCTCCCTTTTTCTCTGTTGAGTAATAATTGTTGGTGATGAATTTTAATTGCTCAGAATAATTCTTCCCAGACCATTGTAAACTGTCTAGTAATGCTTGATTTTTAGGAATCGTAACCGTTTCATTCTCATCAAAAGAATAGAACAATGATTTGTAGGCAAAAAAGAAATTGTCCTCATTCTCTGTGAGAATTAACCAATAAAAAGAAGTGAAAGGCATTGGTGTGACAATCGTTCGAGCGTGTTTGATGTTCTGTTCTTTAAAATATTCGGTTGAATTGGAAAGAATGGTCAGTTTTACAATCACTCCCCACAGCAAATAGAGTGAAGAATAAATAATCCCTGCATAATTTAACTTTCTTCGTAAAGAACTTTCTCTTTTCAGAAACAAAGCAACCAACAACAGCAGTCCAAACGGAATAGTGTACAGAGGATCGATAACAAAAACACTGTTAAAAGTTAAACGTAGTTTAAAAGGCCAAAAGAATTCAGTGCCGTAATTGGTGAAGATATCAAGCATTGGATGAGTAACAATTCCGAGAAAAATTAATTTTACCCACAACTTTAAATCGTAGCGTTTTTTGTATAGCTGATAAACCAGCCACGCTAGAATAGGGGAGAATAATAAAGCAAAAACGATGGAATGAGAAAAACCTCTATGCCACAACGCAGCATCGATAGGATGAACAAAACTCCGAATAATAACATCTAAATCAGGTATTGTCCCCGCAATTGCACCCCAGAAAGCAGCTTTATTTCCCATTTTCTTTCCAGCAACAGCCTCCCCAACAGCAGCCCCCAAAATAATTTGTGTCAATGAATCCATTCGCTAAAACTAAGAAAAATTCCCAATCCCAAAATTTTTCTTAACTTAAATAGGAAATAACCAATCACTATGAATAATATCACTTCACAATCGATAAAAATGTGGGCAGAAGACGACCGTCCACGTGAAAAAATGTTGCTCAAAGGAAGGGGGGCACTTTCTGACGCAGAATTACTTGCCATTCTTATTGGTTCAGGAAATCGAGAACTTTCTGCTGTGCAATTATCACAACAAATTTTAGCAAAAGCAGAAAATAGTTTACAAGTCCTTTCTCGAATGTCTGTAGACCAATTTATGCAATTCAAAGGAAT
>JAJRQQ010000069.1 GCA_024280155.1 Bacteroidota bacterium | reverse complement strand
TCTAGTGCTGTCATAAATTTAACGACCAAAATCATCCTCAATTCTAATTTAAACAAAACTCGTCGTACCTCCTCAAACAGTTGTTTAAATTTACGAATTTTGCGGTGTTTTGGTACCCGCTAAATTTATGAATGCACTTTTTAGTTCTTCGTAAAAATTTTTATTTGTTACAATGATTTTTAATGCTTTTATTGACTTAGAGGTATGATTTAGATAAAATCTGTATTTTATCGGACACTAATGTTTATTTGTGATAAAATTATTTCTTCACTCTCTCAATATATACTCCTGTACGTGTATCTACTTTAATCACCTCTCCGGTATCAATAAAAAGAGGAACTCGAACTTCAGCACCAGTTGCAATAGTTGCAGGTTTCATAGCATTTGTTGCCGTATCTCCTTTAATTCCTGGTTCGGTATAAGTAACTTCAGAAACAATATGCATTGGCAATTCTAAAACCAATGGTAATTCTTCTTCTGCATGAAAGAGAATATTACACGTCATTCCTTCCATTAAAAACTGTGGTTTTTCAACCATTGTTGCTGGAATATTTACTTGCTCATAATTTTTATTATTCATAAAAACATAAGAGTCTCCATCTTGATAAAGATATTGATATTCTCTATTTTCGATACGAACGATATCTATTTTATGTCCTGCAGAAAAAGTAAAATCCAAGACTTTACCTGTTTCAATTTGTTTCATTTTAGTACGAACAAAAGCGGGTCCTTTTCCTGGTTTTACGTGTTGAAATTCGATAATTTGAACCAATTTCCCATTGTGTTTGATACACAATCCATTCTTAATATCTGAAGTTGTTGCCATTCTTTTATAATTTAAACGACGAATATAGTGATAATATTTATTTTTTCTCTTTCACTTGCGTTACTTTATTCTCATATTTGCACTATGATTTGGGATGATTTTTTAAAATATGAGATTTTTGGCTTTGGTGACTTCAAATTAATCGTTGGAAATGTTATTCTTGCCATCATTGTAATTGTAATCACATGGTTCTTTATCTATGGTTTAAAAAGAGCCATAACTCGACCTCGTTTTATTACGCACAGAATTGATGTAAAGCGAAGAACTTCTATTTATCTAATTCTTAAATACTTCATTTGGACCATCAGTCTTGTCATTGTTTTAGAAGTTATTGGGATAGATGTTGGAATCGTTTTGGTTGGTTCAACGGCTTTATTGGTTGGTTTAGGACTTGGATTACAAAACATTTTCAAAGATTTGGTTTCTGGTTTATTTTTACTCTTTGAAGGAACCATTCAAATCGGTGATATTCTTGAAGTTGATGGTGTTGTGGGCAGAGTAATGGAAATAAATCTACGTAATTCTCAAGTAATGACGCGTGATGACGTGATGATTATTATCCCCAATTCAAAATTTGTTTCTGAGAAAGTAATCAATTGGTCCACTGATGATGAAAAAGTAAGGTTCCAAATTAGTGTTGGTGTTTCTTATGGTTCTGACATCGATTTAGTCTTTGAATGCCTTGAAAACGTTATGAAAGAAGATACTAGAATTGTTTCAAATCCTAAACCTTTTGCACGTTTTGTTGATTTTGGTGAATCTTCGCTTGATTTTCAAATGATTTTTTGGTCGAGAGAAACCTTTCGTATTGAAAATTTAAAATCAGATTTAAGAAGAAAAGTGTACAAAGAATTAGCGAAAAACAACTTAAAAATTCCATTTCCTCAACGAGATATTCATATTATTAAGGAGGGGGAGCCGATAGAGGGTAGAGGGTTAGAGCGCTAGAGTATTAGAGGGTTAGAGCAATAGAGCATTAGAGGGTTAGAGCAATAGAGCATTAGAGCGTTAGAGCAATAGAGCATTAGAGGGTTAGAGTTTTATTTTAATCTATTTCGTACGATTGAAGTATTTCGTTATAATCTTTCTGAATTAATTCTTCAATATTAACATCATGCTTTTTCATATATTGATGTACCATTCTCCACCCTATAAATTGCCCTAAACGATCTGGTGCTTCTTGATTAGGTAAACCTGGCGTGAAAGGTCCTTCGTTTATCATATTACGAGTAGTTTTTTCATCTGTTTTGAACAACAATTTCTCTTTGACGAGATACTCCCAAAATTGTTCTTCATTATCCAAAGCCCATTGGAAATCTTCATCAGAATACCGTAGTATGATGGCTTGTTCTTTTTCAGGATAGGCTGCTTCTGTGAGGTATAAAATCTTTCCCCATCGTATAAAATTTTCGGCTAAGTTACCGTCAACTGGGTCTACATAATGTGTTTCTATCCAGCCTGTTAAAATATCACGTTCGTAGTAACGCACATCCATAACATTCTTCATCCAATCGAAAAAATATTGTGGATTCAATTGTTTTACAATTTTATCATCTTTTCCAAGGTACCATTCTACCCCAACACCAATTTCTTCTTCTGTGCAAAAAACAGCCGTGGTAAATAATGAATTCAAATACGCTATGTTTTTAGGTTGTATTCCTTTGGGAAAATGATATTTCAAATGTTTAAAACCATCCAGAATCGATTTTTCTTTCTGCTTTAATGTCGGAATTAGATGAGAAATAGATTTTTCAAGATCTTGAATCGAAGAATCTGAACGAAACTGTTGAATACTATTGTAAAAAGCAGAATCTACCACATCGCCAATTTTCAAAACGTATCCAATTTCGTATTCATAAATATTTTTCAACTCATTTTTGAAATGATGATGATTCTCAACCAATGCATTTGAATCTGAATAAAACAAGGCACTATCAACATCAACAAATTGAATATCAACACCAACTTGAGAAACATCGATGTCCAATGGATTATTTTCACAGCTTAAAAAAAGTGCAAAAAGAAAAAGGATTGAGAAGGTTTTTCTTAGAATCATTTAATTTAATTAAATTCGTACTCAAATGTAATAAAATAAGATTAAAACAACCCAAAAATAACAATGATGAACACTACCTTAAAACGCAACACTCGAAAAATGTTACTTGGACTAACATTTTTAGGATTTATGTCAACTGTTTCAGCTCAAGAGGCTGCTGATCGAAAAGTTCAAGCAGGATTAGTGGCAGGATTTGGATTAAATTTCCAGAAAATGGAAACAAAAAAACTAGTGACTGATGGTGTAGGTACAGATTTTACTGTTGGAACAAATGTAAATTACACTTTTAACGAAACGATTGGTATAACCATCGGAATTGAATTTGATTTTGGA
>JAJRQQ010000068.1 GCA_024280155.1 Bacteroidota bacterium | reverse complement strand
GTAACTTCATATTTTTATAATTTGTTTAAATATATTCTAATTTTAGACGTAAAAAATTCTGAAAAGTGTCTTTAACATTTTTTTAACTTCTAAAACTCTGCCAAAATTTCTTTTTTAGCTGTTTTTTGACTTATAATAATAAATAAAAAGTATGCCAAGCAAAGAGAGAAAAGACTTAAAATACTGATTTCGGTATTTAGATTTAGTCCTCCAGATGAAAAAATGCTATCTATAAAGAATTTAAAAATAAAGAAAGTAATTGCAGAAAGAAGTGCAATGATTCCAAAAATTTTAATGAAATACGTTCTGAAAAGGCGAATGATTTTTCTAGGGTGATAACCTATTCTCATCAGTGTTCGAACTTCGTAGGAATTTTTAGAAATGAGTAATTGTAAGAATTGAATCAGTACCAAACCAGAAAGAAAAACTGCAATCATTGAGATTCCGAGGACCACAGAAAATAGGGTAGAGACAATACTTTTTAATCGACCGACAATCATTTGGTCATTCTTCGCAGCCAATCCTTTTTTCTTTAGAATTTCTTCAATTTTTCCAAATTGATTTTCTTTTCCAGAAATTATAATTTGTGTAATGAATTGTTCTTTCCCGTTAGAAAAATTGGCATTTCCGTATTGCATGTAGGATTCAGGAACCAGAATAGATGAAACAGTATTGGTAAATCCTATGATTTTTGCATCCACGGCTTCTTTTTTACCTTTACTTTTTAATGTGATTTTGAATTTAATTTGTTTTGCGATGTCATCAGAAACTTGCGGAATTCCATTTGCGCTCATAAAAGTATTGAGCATAACGAGAAAATCACGAGGCATGATGATGGGCAATGTTTTTTGTTCGGGAGACCAGACCCAATTCTCTGTTTTTACATCTAAGAATTTTGGATTGATGGACTGAATGAAAATGTCAGAACTGAAATAGGGAACTAATTCATCGTTGGTCTGAAAATAAACATCAAAACTATTGGTGATTACAGGTTGAACTTCTGTAATGAAAGGTAGCTTTCTAAGCTTATCGATTTCCTTTTCAGTAAAATCAGTTTTGGTTAATCTTAGAGACGTTGAATTACTAACTCTCTTTTGAACAACAATTGTATTTGGTCCTAAGATATCATTTCCTTTTCCGTATTCATTAATTTTTACTAAATAATGAATGGAAGTAAGTAAGAATGTCATCCCTAAAAAAGCACCTGTTATCGCGATGTATAACTGTTTCTTATTCTGATTTTTGAAGAGTAATTTTTCGAGCATTCTTATAGTTTTAATTCTACATCGAAGTTAACTTTGAAATTATCCTCCAATGAAGTTAGAATAATTCCGGCATCTTCTTTTTTGACTTCCTGTGTAATCATTTCCATGCAAATTTCAGCATTTTTATCATCCAAGTGAGAGAAAGGTTCGTCGAGAATAATCCACTCGAATGGTTGTGAAAGTGCACGGATAATTGCAACTCTCTGTTGTTGCCCCATAGAAAGTGTACCACATGATTGATTCCATTTATCTTTTATGCCCATCAAATCTAATTCGTTTAATAAATCGGATTCACTTTTTTTATTTGTTAATTCATTTTTGAGAAGAAGATTTTCTTTAACCGATAACTTGGGGAACAATTGCAAATCTTGAAAAACAACACTTATTTTTTGCTGACGAATATTTGTCCATTCTTCAATGCTTAGTGATTTGATGTTATTGTCATCATAGTAAATAAAACCGTCATAATCATTTCTCAAACCAAACACTGTTGATAAAAAAGTTGATTTTCCTTTCCCACTAGAAGCATTGAGTAATATTTTTGCTTTAGGTTGTAGGATTGTTGTTTGTCCCCAAATACTTTCTTTCTCATGTTGAATAGAGCGTAATGGGTGAGGCATGATATTTTCTAATTTTATCTGCATGCTTAATTTACTTGAGAATTTAAATCAGTTAAAATTTTACGCACAACTTGATCCACAGAAGAATAATCTATCCAAATTGCTTCAGGATGACGTTTAAACCAAGTGATTTGCCGTTTCGCATAGCGACGAGAGTTTTGTTTAATCAGCTCAATTGCTCGATTTTGAGAAATATTTCCATCAAAATAATCGAATAATTCTTTGTAACCAACGGTGTTCAGTGATGAAAGATTTCTATAATGTTGTACATTTTGAGCTTCAGCAATTAATCCTTCTTCAATCATAATATCGACGCGTTGATTGATTCTGTCGTAGAGAATTTCTCTTGGATGATTTAAGACAAATCGAATAACTTCAAATGGACGAGGAGAAGGTTTGTCTTGTCTTAACTCAGAATATTTTTTGCCACTAATTCGTATTGCTTCAATGGCACGAATGATTCGCATTGGGTTTTGTTGGTCAACCTGATTGAAATATTCTTCATCTTTTTCTTTGAGTTCAGAAAGGAGTGGGGAAAGGCCATTTTTTTCAAATTCTTGTTGAATTTGTTCTCGTATTTTTTTAGAAGATGGAATCTTATCTAAACCAACACACAAAGCATCAATAAACATTCCCGAGCCACCAACGAGTATTATTTTTTCATGATTTTCGAACTCTTTTTCTAAAACTTGAAGTGCTTCTTTTT
>JAJRQQ010000067.1 GCA_024280155.1 Bacteroidota bacterium | reverse complement strand
TTTGGATTAAATTTCCAGAAAATGGAAACAAAAAAACTAGTGACTGATGGTGTAGGTACAGATTTTACTGTTGGAACAAATGTAAATTACACTTTTAACGAAACGATTGGTATAACCATCGGAATTGAATTTGATTTTGGATCTTTAAAATATAAATCCGGACCAAATTCTGTCTATTATTTCTACAACGACAATACTATTTTAACTCAAGATCAATCTATTGGTCCAAACGCAGATCCGAATAGAGAATTATTTCAAATGGTTTCTCGTAAACAAAAGACAACATATCTAAGTATCCCAACGATGGCTTTGTTTAGAACAAAATTCATCGGTTATTTCCGTTACTTTGGTAAGTTTGGTTTACGTTCTAGCTTTTTACTTTCAAACAAAATTTTTGATGAAGGATTTAATTATACTAATACATTGGGAGATAATCCACTTCTAGAAACAGCTACTCCTGGAACAAATGAAAACATGAGTCGTTCAAAAAGTGACATGGTTTTCTTTAAATCATCTGTTGGTTTAGCTGGTGGTGCTGAATGGAATTTCATTGGTTCAACTTCTTTAGTTGCTGAAATTGGTTATTACTATGGTTTCGTTTCATTGTATTGGAACAAAGAAGCTAAAGACAGAAGTTTATTTGAAGACAATGGAACTCTTTTGGGTTCTGACAGAAACTTCTTTAATAATGCAGCAAAACAAAGCCAATTGCGTTTCAAACTATCTATTTTATTCTAAGAATGAAAACTGATTTCGATTCTAAGAAAGTTGCTCAACACATTATTTCCTGGTTAGATAAATATTGTACAAAAGCTGGAGTCAATGGTTTTATCATTGGGATTTCTGGTGGAGTTGATTCTGCATTAACATCGACATTATGTGCATTAGCAGGTAAGAAAACGATATTAGTTAGTATGCCAATTCGCCAAACTAAGGCAGAATATAGTCGAGCAATGAATCATATTGCAGACTTAAAAGACCGTTTTGACAATGTTGAATCTTTTGATATTAATTTAACAGACACATTCTCTCTGTTTGAAGAAAAAATGCCCTTTGATATCGAAGATCATCATTTAGCTATGGCAAATTCTCGTGCAAGATTAAGAATGACTACTTTATATGCTATCGGTCAAGCAAATGGTTGCTTAGTTGCAGGGACAGGAAATAAAGTAGAAGATTTTGGTGTAGGATTCTATACCAAATACGGTGATGGCGGTGTAGATATTAGTCCGATTGCTGATTTGATGAAAACAGAAGTTTGGGCACTTTCAAAAGAAGTTGGAGTCATCAATGAAATTGTCGTTGCTAAACCTACCGATGGACTTTGGGAAGACGGCCGAAGCGATGAAGACCAAATTGGCGCAAGTTATCCTGAGTTAGAATGGGCAATGAATTATTTAGAAGATTCGGGTTCGACAGAAAAATTAACCAATCGTCAGAAAGAAGTAATTGAAATTTACCAAAGATTTAATCGAGCCAATCTACATAAGATGATGCCGATTCCAGTTTGTAAAATAAATGACATTTCGGAATAAATAGATAGAGCCGTGATGTATCGCAGCTCTATCTATTTAATGATTCACGGCGGTTCTATCTTTTTTATTCTGGGGCTAATCTCAAAACTATCCCATCAATTTCATCTAAAATTTGAATTTGGCAACCTAAACGGCTGTTGTCTTCAACATGAAACGCTTGATCAAGCATATCAAGTTCATCATCAGATTGTTCAGGAAGTTCGGTGTCAGATTCTAAATAGCACTGACAAGTAGCACACATAGCCATTCCTCCACACTCTCCAATAACAGGCAGTTCATAAGCTTTGCATAGCTCCATGATGTTCATACTCATATCAGTTGGAGCATCTAACACGTGCTCTACACCTTCTCTATCAATGATAGTAACTTTAACGTCTTGCATAGTAAAATAATTGGTGCAAATTTAGGCAATTCAATTGAAAATACGAAGACTTTCTTGACCATTCCATGAAGTTTGAAATTGTCTCAAGCCATAATCAGAATTTGATATTGGTGAACCATCGTACAAAGAAAAGGTTGCACTGTTACATTCGTCAATTAATACGAGATAATTTGAAGTATCAGGGTACAATGGATTGGCACAGGCTCCATCTGGATCAGCAGGAGAGTGACGGTCGAAAGCAATAAATTCATCGATTCCCCGTCTGTAAACAATGATTCCACGAGAGCCTCCATTTACATAAGCCCAACCGCTAACCCCTATCAAGTCAGAATAACTCGGCAAGGTAATGTTGATGGTAATATCGAAAGGAACACTCGGGACAGGATGTTGGGAATTCTTTTTACAAGAAGAAAACAAAAAACTAATTCCGAATAGTAAAATAAATAGTATTTTCATTGCGTTGAATATAGAACAAAGTTATGAAGATTAAAACGATTATTTACCTCTTTTTATTGTTGATTGCATCAATCAATTTTAGTTGCAGTAGTTCTCAACCTGGAAAAACGCCTTCAACCGTAGAGGAAGCGGAGAAACAGTTGGCGAAAAATGAAAAGAAATCCAGCCGAGAAGCAAAAAAATCTAAAAAAGCTTCAGATAAAAGATATTGGAGTGCTCAGTCAAAATCTTCCCGAAAATCAATCAAGAAAAACAAGCGAAGAAATAAACGAATGGCAAAACATCGAAAGAAGAGAAAGTAATTTTATTAATTCTTAATTACACTTTAACCGAGTTCTTCCATTTTCTCAGTAGCCTCCTCCCAAAGTTCCATGTGATGATTGAGTTTCGTTTTTAAATCATCGTACTCTCTCAAAACTTTAGAAGCTTTAGCCTCATTTGAATAATCTAAGGCAGCCATTATTTCATCCATTTCAGTAATTTTAGCTTCTAATTTCTCGATTTCTTTCTCTGAAGAATTAATTTGATTGCGCCATTTATTTTTTTGACGTTTCAATTCTTTTTTCTCATTATAAGAAAGCTGTTGTTCCGTTTTCACCTCCTCAACAACCTTTTGCTTTATCTCTTTTTTTTTCTTCAATGAAGAGCTCGGCTGTAATAGTTCCAACTTACGTTTCAAGAAATCTTCCACACCAAAATGATGAATTTTCAAAGATTGATTTTCAATGTCCCAAATTCTGTTCGTTAAACCATCTAAGAATTCTCTATCGTGAGAAACAACGATAAAAGTACCTTCGTAATTTTTGAGTGCTTCTTTTAAAACTTCTTTACTTTGTATATCAAGGTGATTGGTTGGCTCATCGAGAATCAGAAAATTAGAAGGGCTCAATAACAATTGACAAAGTGCCAATCGTGTTCGTTCTCCCCCCGATAAAACTCCAACTTTTTTATCAACATCTTCACCTCTAAACAAAAATGCTCCCAACACTTTTCTCAAACTATTTCTAATTTCACCCTTGGCAATATCGTCCACTGTTTCATAGACCGTCTTTTTTACATCCAAGCCTTCCGCTTGATCCTGTGCAAAATAAGATACATTAGCATTGTGACCGTATTCTACCGTTCCTTCTCCATCAACTTCTCCCATGACCCTCTTCAATAATGTTGATTTACCAGTTCCGTTGGCACCTAGCAAAGCAATTTTCTCACCACGTCCAACAGTTAGGTTTACACCTTTGAAAAGTACCTTATCACCGTACGATTTCCCCATATTCTTCATGTCTAGCACCCATTTTCCAGGCTGTACACTTAGAGGGAAATTAATTTTCATTCCAACGACTGAATCATTGTCCACCTCAATTCGTTCCGTTTTTTCTAATTTTTTAATTAAAGATTGGGCAAATGCAGCTTTATTTTTCTTCGCTCGAAATTTATTGATTAATTCTTGTGTGTGTTTAATGTCCTTTTCTTGTTGTTTCGCAGCTCCGCTTAATCTTTCAATTTCTTCTGCCCTTGCCACTTTATATTTAGAATAGGAAAATGGGAAATCGAGCATTTTACCTTGCGTTATCTCCAAGGTTCTTTTTGTTACATTATCTAAAAATAAACGATCGTGAGAGATTACAATCACTGCACCATCAAATGTTTTTAAGTAATTTTCCAGCCAACTGATGGAAATAATATCGAGGTGATTGGTCGGTTCATCGAGAAGTACAATGTCCGGATTGTTCACAAGAATTCGAGCCAATTCCGCTCTCATTTTCCAACCTCCAGAAAAAGTTTGCAAACTCATCTGTAAATCCTTTTCGCTAAATCCAAGACCTTTAAGTGTATTTGAAATTTTTTCTTCCCACAGAAAACCTTCGTGGACTGTAAATTCATGATTCAACTCAGATAGTTCATCCAACATTTCTAAATAACTATCGCTCTCGTAGTCGGTTCTTTCAACCAACTCTACGTTGATTTCTTCTAACCGGTGATTAATTTTAGTCAACAATACATTCGACTGGTTCAGGAATTCAAACACAGACAGTGATGAATCAATTTTAATGTCTTGCGATAAATACCCAATCGTGGTTCCGGAAGGTTTATGAATTTTCCCTTCAGTTGGTTGATCAACACCTGCTAGTAATTTAAGCAAAGTCGACTTTCCTGCCCCATTTTTACCTACCAATCCAATTTTGTCATTGCTATTGATTTGTATGCTAATATCTTTAAAAAGATAACCTTGTGGCAAGTGAACGCCGATTTGTTCTAAATTAATCATGTGCAAAGATAATTTTAACTTAATTAGTTGGATATAATTAACTAAAAAAATGTCAAAAAAAAAGCCCTTTGTTTCCAAAGGGCTTTATATATTTTTATCTAAAATCAATTAGAACGACCAAACATCGTGTTCAATATTTCTAATCTCATTACGTATTGCTTGCGATTCATACAAAGCATCAGCACCAACTTGATACGATTCAATCTTACGATCGTAAACGTTACTCGTTTTATAGATAACTGAATTGAATCTACGTTTCCAGAATACATCGTCAAAACTCATCCACTGAGCGTCATTCTTCGTATTGTAAACAAAGTAATTGTTAAATACAAAACGACAATGTGGGAAGTATAACCAGAATAATTCTTTCATACCAGAAATACTTTTATTTCCTTGAGAATCTTCTTCAACATCGTAAACTACAGGAGCTAAAGCAATGATACGAACATCAAGAACAGAGCGTTCTTTGTCAATAAACCAATCTTCCTTTATTCTGTATTGAATGATATCTTTTGAAGTGTACATAAAAACTTCTTGAGGTGGATAAACCTCTTCTATAGAACCGTCTGGGTTAACTCGAATAGAATCATCACCATACATATCGGCCAAAGCCTGATCACTTTCAGGACCTAGAGTCGCTAAGTAAGAATAATTCATAATCTCACGAAAGTTTGAATCAGTATGATAATTCATTCCAGGTTCAGGATCCACAGGATATTTTAATTGATACCCATCTAAGCTAGTCTCAAGAATAGGATTAAAAGGTGAAAAAACTCTCAAGTCGCCATTCATGACATGCGTACGAATAACCGTCCAAAGACTCCAACGAGTTCCATTTTTAACCCATTCTTCGCCATTTTCACCTTCAAATATATTATCCATTGGAAAATAAAGCGGGTGATTGATTTTTTCACGTAAGTCAATGTATTCAAATACACGTTTACTCCAAATAACATCTGCTTCTCTTACGTGCTCGTAAGGAATCATTCTTTTGGTCGGAATGTGTTCTTGAATGAATACCCCATCAATAATACCTTCAGTAGGTACATTTACAGGTCCACCATTAATACCTTCCGGTTGTGCCAATGCAGTAGAAGAACCAATTAAGGTTACTGCAATAAATGAATAAATTAACTTTCTCATAATCCTTATAATTAAATTTTAAATGTAGCCGACTTTTTTCTAACTACTCCATCTGGACCTTTAACTTTACACATAAACGTAATCATTGAACCAGGTTTAGCTTGATTAATTGCTGATCTAGCAGACGATATATTTGAACCTGTACCTTGTTTTGGTTTACTACGTTGTCCAGGTACAATACATTTCCAAGAAACAATTTGAAACGTAGCATTTAAAGGAATTTCTGGTGGATATTTTGCAAACAAACGAGTATTACTTTTATTTCCTTTTCCTCCATCAGCGATATTACCCCAAAAGATATCTGGTTTAGGCAAAGATCTCACTCTATATTTTACTTTTTTCAACTGTTTAGATTGACCAGTTGCCGAATTCTTACCTGTAACAGTTAAATATGCTTCTTTTCCACGACCTGTCGGTTTAACAATCCAACCTTCGCTTCCATTCTTAGAAATTGATACACCTGTACCTCCTAAAAAAGTTTGGTCATAACCAGAAGCAGTTGCTTGAACTTTGTTCGGATAACCTCTGTATAACATGTTCATTTCAGGTAATTCGATAGAACCAGAAGGTTTCATGATAATAATTTCATGCTCCCAGTTTACTTTTTTAGTTGCACCTGACTTTTTACGAATCGCAACAGTACCTTTTAAAGACATTGTTGTTCCTCCAGCTGTTAATTTCACAAGACCTTGACCATTCCCTGGATAAGTAATATTAACTCCTTCCATTCCATCAACAGTAACAACAGGTTGGTTATCAGAATCATAAGCAGCCATCATCACTTGTAGAGTAATTGAATCACCAGAATTGGCAACAACTGGTCCGTAAGCAAGTGGCATCACTTTATTGAAGCTATATTCACCCGTAGAAACTGTAGATTTCCAATGGTTCAAAGCGAAAGCACGTGCAGAAAGAACATCTTGTTGTAATGATGATAAAGATGCTATTGCAGCAACTAAAGGAGAGTGATCAAAAGTTTGTCCAATCCAATGAACATCTTTTGTACCGTGTACTTCACCTTTTTCTTTTTTCGTCATCATGATGTACAATTCAATCATTGCTTGTTCATCTTCGTTTTTATTAATATTTTTCATTCCTTTAATCATGTCTTCAACTTTCTTTTGAAGATCCATATTAGAATCAAATTCATTAATCGTTTTCAAGTTTTCAACGACGAATTTTTTACCATTCATGTCGTAAGTACCGATCATTTCAACGAGACGATTTCTATAATTATTGAAATTATTCCATAAAGTGATCCCTTTACCTGAAGGTTTTTTAATATTCTCACCAATAATAACATGCATTGGAATATCGTATTGATCTTTGGCTTGAACTGCCATTAAATTCATACGTATTGGTAAAGAAGGAGTCTCAGCGTCAAATTCAGTCCAAAGAATTACTTCTTCGTCTTTATCTTTTGTTTCCTCAACAGCTTCTCCACTTTCTTTAAGAATTTCAATTTTCAACTCATCGATTTCTTTAATCATCTTAGATGCTTCAACATCGATGGCTTCCATTTGCTTATAAACAAATTTCAATTTTTCTAGTTTCGCTTTATTTTCAGCATCTTTTTGTGAAGTAGAAATTTCTTCATTTACATCTGAAATAAAATTCGTTCCTCTAAAAAACTGAACAATATTGCCTTTTTGTGTATTTTCCTCAATTGCAACGAATGCATCAAGGATAGATTTAGATACGTTCAAAGCTAGAAGTGCGGTGAGTACAAGGTACATCATACCAATCATCTTCTGCCTTGGGGGTTCTTTTCCTCCTGACATAATTTAATATATTAAATGTGTTTAAAATTAAAAAATTGATAACAAATAAAAGTATTTAAACTCTTACTTCGTTATTGTCATTGCTTTTAACATGTTACCGTAAACAGCATTCAAGTCTGTTAAGTTTCTAGACAACATAGACATATTCTCTTTGTATAATCTAGTATCTTCTACAGAATCAGAAAGATTTTTCATCATGTCAGTAACTTGTCCTTGGAATTTCTCTGTAGCCTCTAAATGAGCAGAAGAACCTTTCAATTGAAGTTCATACACATTATTCAAAGCAGATAAGTTTTTAGAAACTTTTTGCATTTGCTCTCCAAAAGACTCACCTTCCGACTGAGAAGAAGTCATTCCTGAAATAGATACTGAAGCTTGTTCGTAAGCATCAGATAATTTAGACACCTTATCAGAAGCAGCTTGTAAGCTGTTCACATAAGAATCTGTCGCAGCAACAGCAGAAGTTACACCTTTTAACTGTGCAGCATTCTCACCAAGTGCTCTCATACCGTCACCTAAACGTTCAAGTAATTCTCCATCTATTTTAGCTTCTTCAAGCATTTCGTCTAATTTCTCAGTAATTCCAGTTCCTGAACCACCTCGTCCACCACGTGTAGCGATAGCATCTTGATCAAACTCATCTTGATGTCCAAGAGCTAGCTCTGGGTAAACAAGTTCCCAATTCGGATCTTCGTGAATCGGTTCAAAGGCTGAGAAGAAGAAGATAAAAGCTTCCGTTCCTAATCCTGCTACTAACATTGGACCTGCAAAAGGCCAGTGCATAATTTTAAATAACGCTCCAATAATTACAACTGCTGCACCAATACCGTACAATTTCGCCATAAAATTTTTCCATGCTTTACCTCCAATTTTCATAATTTTCTAGTTTTTTTGGTTTAATTAAATAATTGTTTGTTGTTTATTCTTAGCGCAATTGAATATCGCTTCGAATTTCTTCGCCACCTTCCTTAGTGAAATCTTTCCCACCACGACCAAGGTGTGTCATTACGTTTCTATAACCAACGTAAGACTTGGCTGTATCTTGATACTCGTATGTACGAGTAGAATTTCTTAAGAAGTATCCAATGTCTTTCCATGAGCCACCTCTAATTACTTTACGTTTCATTGATGGTGGATCCCAATCCATCGCATCATATCTATAATCACTATTTAAATCATGTGAAAACTCATACATTGACTCATCGTAAGCTGTCTCAGTCCATTCTGCAACATTACCAGCCATACAATATAATCCCCAACCATTTGGATTGTATGAAAAGACTTTAACCGTATGAAAACCTCCATCTTCAAAATATCGTCCTCTCATTGGTTTAAAGTTACCTAGGAAACAACCTGATTCATTACGAATATAAGGTCCACCCCATGGGTATTGAGACAATTGAAGATTACCACGCGATGCTCTTTCCCATTCAGACTCGTTTGGTAAACGGAAATCATTAACAAACAAATCTCCCATGGCAACTAACCAGCTATTTAACAATTGAGTTCTCCAAATTGAAAATGCTTTAGTTTGTGTCCATGTTACTCCAACTACTGGGTAGTTATCATAAGCAGGATGCCAGAAGTACATATTCGTCATTGGATCATGGAAAGAATACGTAAAGTCACGTACCCAACATAAAGTATCTGGGTAAACGTTTATTGTTTCATCTATAATGAAACGTTGACGATTTTCATGTCCACGTATCGCATTCGATTGTCCTTTCTTATTAATACCATTACTCAAATCAAGATCATGACCTTGATCTTCACCAGAAAAAGGATGAGGGGCTGACTCTAGCACTCTGTGTTCATCAACAATTTTCACCCCTTGGTTATCATATCCATTTGGAGTAATATTAATTCGACCACGTTTAGAAGCAGCAACTAAATCAATCCAGTAGTATCTAAACATCAATCTACGAATATCAATTTCACGACGCTTATAAAAACGTTGTGGTTGAGGATAGTACATATCAGCTAGTAATGGAATCAATTGAGGGTCAGCATATGAAAATGCTCTGTCCCAATTTAAAGAGAACACCTCTCTATTTAATTCACGATCAGATGCATCATACTCTACATACTCAAGAGCACCTTCATCAAAATATTCTTCTTGGTAGTTAATGAAACGACTTGCATCATCATCTTCTTCCATTCCGTAATAAATTTTATCACGCGCAATAGAATCTCTCACCCATTCAACGAATTGGCGATATTCATTGTTCGAAATCTCCGTTTGATCAATGTAAAAAGCTTGAACTGAAACAGTTTTAGCTCTTGTTTGATGTAAAAACGGCATATCCCCATCATTCTCTCCCATTTGGTATGAACCAGATGGAATATAAACCATTCCTAAAGGAATCTGTGGATGATACATAGGGCGCCCTAAAGCACCTGTCAACTCACCAGTTCGTGAACTACACGATGCGAGCACCACTCCAATAATAGCAAATAACAATATTTTTTTCATTCTACCTCTTTTTATTCTTCCGGACATCTAGATTAACTTACTTACAGGATCTCAATTCTACAATATAACGGATTGTCTACCTTAAAGGTTACATTTTTTATTTAACAACTTCAATTACAACCACCTAGGATGTTTCGATTTCTGAATCGGAACTGGAGGTAAGATGTAACAATACTTCACCAAAATCTCATGAGTCCCTCTTGAAACTCCAGCCAAACGATTGATCGTAATATCATACGAATAACCTATGGTTAAATTTTCAACAGGAATATACCCTAACATAATAGCGATTGCATCAGAAGTACGGTAAGTCAAACCACCGTACGCAATGTTCTTCCATAAATACCTTGCATTAATATCTGCTGACATTTTCAATAAATCAGTTCTTATTAATACATTCGTCTCAATATCACCAGGTCCAATTCCTCTAAAAGTTTTACCACCCATAGCATAGTAATGACGTCGAGAGTTATATGTCGTTACATTAAGTCCTTTTGAAGTAAATAAAGATTCTGTTAGGTGCGTAGATGATAATCCCGCATAAAAATCATTCTTTCCTTTTAAGTATAATCCGAAATTCAAATCCAAATTATTTGACACGTACCCGACAGGTAATGTTGGATCAATGATTGTTGTTGGTGGTACCCAGTCAGGACTCATCGAAAAATTCATTAAACCAACTCCAACTCCAATACCTAAAGTACCTACCCCTCCTAATTCTAAGGGGTATGAAATATTTAACAACACGTTATTCTGTCGATTGAAACCAATTTCATCATGGTAAAAAGAAACACCGACATTAACAGGGATATATCTCGACAAATTAGCCTCAACATTTAAAAGAACTGAATTTGGAGCTCCATTCACTTTATCCCATTGATTACGATACATCAATACACCACAAATCCCATCATCAATTCCTGCTTCACCTGGATTCAAGCTCATCTTATCGTACATAAAATGTGTTAACAGTTTGTCTTGCTGAGAAAAGGAAGAACCTCCCAACATCAACAACAATAACAATACTAGGTAATTTTTTTTCATAAAATCATCTAAATTAAATTAGGTTTTCGTTAAAAAACACACTTATTAGGCGACCAAAATAGCTATAATTATTCTAAAATAGAAATTTAATTCCTCTTTTTTTTATTTTTATTCCATTCTAGGATTCGATGTAAAACCGTTTTACAACTACATTTAATCTAACTTTTTAATTGTTTTCCACCACAAATCTGGAATAACGTTCTTTAAAGCCTTGTCATAATCATCTTTACCACACGGAACCATGTAATGCCGGTCATATTTACTGCCATTCGAAGGAGTGTATTGTACTTCCATCCACCATCGTTGAGATTTATCACTTTTATAAAACACTAAGTCATCCTCGAAATCTTCTAGATTTACAAGGAATTTCGTATAATTTTTCTTCGTTCCAATAGGGAAATCTCCTACTCTCTGAGAGACACCATCAATGAAATACCAAACAATTTGAGCGATCAAACCAGACGAAGGTGACAATTCCTTTTGGGCAATATCAAAAATACCAGCACAAGACATTTTATCACTCAATCCTGCATATTTTGCAATCTGACAAATTTGCGAAGCACTTATTCCGTTTGGATTAAAATAAAAATTAGCATCTGTATCACTCGATTTGATCGATTTAAAATCAATCGTCAATACATCTGAATTTCGAATAAAAGGTTCTACAACTCTATAATCATCATTCACCTCCCCTAGACGACAAACATCGAAATATAGCTTTTCAAAAAGCTCAAGGTCTTTCTTCTGTGTAAAAGGTCTTTGAACCCCAATCGTTGTATAATTAAATAAATAGCAAGGACGTTGCATCAAAAGATGACTAATAAAACCATTAGATTCTACCTCTTTATTCGGGTCACCAATATCAAGAGTGTTGTCAATTGAGCAAATATTTATCATTTGTTCCTGACTTTCAAAACCTCGATAACAAGCGATTGTTAAATCGTGACTCCCCCCAATAACAAATGGAATTACATTTTTTTTGCCAGTTCAGAAATGACTTGAGAAAGAGCAAAGTAGGTATCTTCAATTGTTTTACCAGGTTGAATCGTCCCTAAATCATACAGAGAGAAGTTCCAATGATCCCCTCTTGACAATTGATAGAATGACTTTCTAAAAACATCTACGTCAGAAGATTCTCTTTTTTTACCTCGAAATTCTGGAACATAGATAAGTGCTACTCCTTTACCATCTATTGTCGGGAAATTATCTTCAGTGTGCACTTGAGAGAATTCAAGTAAATCCTGTTTATCCTCTAAACTCTTTGTATCTACAGGCTTGAAATAAATAGAAATATCTTTCATTTTAATGAATATTTCCCCAAATCTACATTAAAATAAAGACATCATAACACCTTGAACAAAAAGGTTTAAAACATCAAACGTTGAAAACTTTGAAAACTTTGAAAAATACTATTTCTTTTTTGCAGCTTTTTTAACCGCTTTTTTCTTTGCAGGTTTCTTTTTTACAGTTTTCTTCTTAGGTTTCTGAGCTTCGATTATTTTTTCCACCTCATCTAAAGTCAGTTTATCCACTTTAAATGTTTTAGGTAATTCAATCTTGAGCTTTCCTTTGACAATATTAAATCTTCCCCAACGAGCTTTTTGAACAGAAATCCCTTCCTCTTCCCAATTGTGAATCATTTTATCAATTTCTTTTTGCTTTTTAATTTCAATCAACTCAATAATATCATCTTGTGAAAGATTATCGAAATCATATTTTTTATTCACATTGATAAAAATTCCATTCCACTTGATGAACGGTCCAAAACGACCAGAACCTTTTTGAACAGGGTAACCTTCATATTCAGCAATTGGCGCATCGGCATCTTGTTTTTCTTTGATCAATTCAATCGCACGATTCAAATCAACCGCCCCCATATCTTCTCCTTTCGGCAACGAGACAAAAGCTTCACCAAATTTCACGTAAGGCCCAAAACGTCCTTGAGAAACAATCACGTCATGACCTTCAAACTCACCAAGCGTTTTGGGAAATTTAAACAATTCTAAAGCTTCTTCTAATGTAATTGAATTAATACTTTGTCCAGTCCGAAGAGATGCAAACTGAGGTTTTTCACCATCCGCTTCTTCGTTTCCAATTTGAACCATAGGACCAAAACGTCCTATTCGAGCAATAATTTTACGGCCTGATTCTGGGTGAACACCTAATTCTCTTTCCCCAGAAGCTCTTTCTGAATTTTCTAATGTATACTCCACACGCTCATGAAATGGCGTATAAAAATCTGCAATCATTTTCGTCCATTCAACAGCCCCTTTTGCAATTTCATCAAACTCTCGTTCTACATTTGCAGTAAAGTTGTATTCCATTATTTGACTGAAATTTTCTATTAAAAAATCTGTCACAACAATTCCAATATCCGTTGGTGCTAATTTATTTTTCTCTTTACCTGTAACTTCAGAGAGTTCATTTTTTTCTACCTGATTATTTTTTAAAATAAATTGAGTATAATTCCTAAGTTCTCCTTCTCTTTCTGGTTTTTCAACGTAACCTCTTTTTTGAATCGTAGAGATTGTTGGAGCATAAGTAGAAGGACGACCAATTCCTAACTCCTCTAATTTCTTCACTAAAGAAGCTTCTACATATCTCGATGAATGTCTTGTAAACCTTTGTGTAACAACAATTTCATTTGCATCTACTTTATCTCCAGCTTTCACTGCAGGTAGAAGTCCAGACATGAATTCACTTTCTTTATCTTCTACCTCTGTTTCTAAATAAACTTTCAAGAAACCTTCAAATGTAATCACCTCTCCTTTCGCAGAGAATGTCTCTTCTACTCCATTTGCATTGATTTTTATCGTTGTTCTTTCCAATTTCGCGTCAGCCATTTGAGACGAAATGGCTCTTTTCCATATTAAATCATACAAACGCTCTTGATCTCTTTCTCCGTAAATAGAATGTTTTGAAAAATCAGTTGGACGAATTGCTTCGTGAGCCTCTTGTGCTCCAGAACTTTTCGTTTGATATTTTTTTGGATTTGAAAAAGCATCACCATAGGCACGAACAATTTCTTTTTCCGCAGCTTCGATTGCTGTGTCTGATAGGTTTACAGAATCTGTTCTCATGTATGTAATTCGACCTGACTCATACAGACGTTGAGCAACTGACATTGTGCGAGAAACAGAAAACCCTAATTTAATACTTGCTTGTTGTTGTAAAGTTGACGTCGTAAAAGGTGCAACAGGTCTTTTTGTAGCTGGTTTTTGTACAACATCTGAGATTTCAAAAGCAGTGTTTTTACAAGAATCTAAAAAAGCAATAACATCTGCTTCTGATTTTAATTGCTTAGAAATTCCAGCGTTTATGTTGCCTTTATCCGTAGAGAATACAGCAGTAATTCTATAAAATGTTTCAGATTTAAATGCAATAATTTCTTTTTCTTTCTCGACAATTAAACGAACAGCTACAGACTGTACACGACCAGCAGAAAGACTCGGCCTAACTTTTCGCCATAAAACAGGGGACAATTCAAACCCCACCAAACGATCTAAAATTCTTCTCGCTTGTTGAGCATCTACTAATTCTTTGTTAATTTCCCTGGGGTTTTCAATTGCATTTAAAATAGCCTTCTTCGTAATTTCATTGAAAGCAATTCTTTTGGTATCTTTCTTACTCAGGTTTAATGTTTCATATAAATGCCATGAAATAGCTTCTCCTTCACGATCCTCATCAGTCGCAAGCCATACAACTTCCGCAGCTTTCGCTAACTTTTTTAATTCTGCAACTATTTGTTTTGTATCTGGAGAAACCTCGTAGTTAGGTTTAAAATTATTATCAACTTCAATCGCTTCACCCTTTTTAGCTAAATCTCTAACATGTCCATAACTTGACTTTACAACAAAATCTTTTCCTAGATACCCTTCTATGGTACTCGCTTTTGCTGGTGACTCGACAATTACTAAATTTTTAGCCATGCTTATATATGTATGTGTAATGTGAAAACAATTTCGGATGCAAAATAAGAGCATTTAATTTCAATATGCAATCATTTGTCATTAATAATTTAAAAGCACTGATGAAAAATCAATAAAACTCATAAAAAAACACACTGAAAAAGAAAACACCTAAACATTTAAAAAACAAAACCTTACATATAGTTACACTTGCTTTTTTGACTGCAAAAAATGTTCTAATAAAAAAATCAACAATTATTAACGTCTGCCATTTTGACACATTTTTGTTTTTTACTACATTTGTGACTATATCAAATTATAGAATGAGCAATTTTTTAGATCTAAATAAAAAAATAGACGAATCTCGCCAAGGCGAAGTAACTACAATAAAAAACAAAATAAAGGGCGGGAAAAAACTCTTCTTGGAAAGTTATGGATGTGCTATGAACTTTTCTGATAGTGAAGTAGTTGCTTCAATTTTATGCGACAACGGATATACAACTACAACAGACGAACACGAAGCTGACATCATACTGATAAATACATGTTCCATTCGGGACAATGCCGAAAACAGAGTTCGAAAAAGGTTGACGAATTTCAAAAACAGAAAAAAACGTCAACCTGGATTAATCGTTGGGGTTTTAGGCTGCATGGCTGAGCGATTAAAAAAGACTTTACTTGAAGAAGAGCAACTGGTAGACATTGTTGCAGGCCCTGATTCGTACAGAGATTTACCCAATTTAATCATAGAAGTTGAAGGTGGCCAAAAAGCAGTGAACGTCTTATTGTCTCGCGAAGAAACGTATGCAGATATTGCTCCTGTTCGATTGGATAAAAAAGGTGTTACTTCATTTGTTTCTATCACTCGAGGATGCGATAATATGTGTTCATTCTGCGTTGTACCTTTTACTCGAGGTAGAGAACGTTCAAGAGATCCTAAAACAATACTAAAAGAATGCCAGCAACTTTTTGACAATGGCTATAGAGAAGTTACTTTACTCGGTCAAAATGTAGATTCTTACCGTTGGAACATGACTTCAAAAGGAGAAATCAAAGATGAATCAATTCCAACAACTAATTTTGCAGAACTTATGGCAATCGTTGCTGAAATTTCTCCTGATTTACGCATTCGTTTTTCAACCTCTCACCCAAAAGATATGTCTGATGAAGTTTTGCATGTCATTGCTTCTTATGAAAATATTTGTAATTACATCCACCTCCCTATTCAATCAGGAAATTCTGAAGTTTTAAAAAGAATGAACAGAGGCTACACTAGAGAATGGTATCTAAATAGAATTGAAGCCATTCGAAACATCATTCCTGACTGTGCAATTACAACTGATATTATCACTGGATTTTGTGATGAAACAGACGAAGAACATGCGGACACCATTTCAATCATGAAAGAAGTTCAATGGGACTTTGCTTACATGTACAAATATTCTGAGCGACCAAAAACATTGGCAGAAAGACGCTTTGAAGACAATGTACCTGAAGAATTAAAAGGAAGTCGTTTAACTGAGGTCATAAACATTCAACGTGATAACTCACATATTAAAAATAAGTTCCAAATTGGAAAAGTTCATAAAGTCTTGGTGGAAGGGACTTCTAAAAGATCAGAAGATTTTATGAGCGGGAGAAACGATCATAACACAAGAGTCATTTTTCCAAAAGGAGACTTTGGCGTTTGTGATTATGTTATGGTTAAAATTACAGATTGTACAACCGCCACTCTTTTAGGTGAAGTTGAAGAGATTTTAAAACCTTCGAAATAAATGGATTTACAACAATTAAAACAACGTTTTGGTATCATTGGAAATTCTCCAAGTCTAAATAGAGCTTTGGAGGTTGCAATGCAGGTTGCCCCGACCGATATTTCAGTTTTGGTAACAGGAGAAAGTGGAACAGGTAAGGAAATAATACCACAAGTAATCCACCAATTAAGCGCTCGAAAGCACAATGAATATATCGCCGTAAACTGTGGTGCAATTCCTGAAGGAACGATTGATTCTGAATTATTCGGACATGAGAAAGGTTCATTTACGGGTGCTCACGGAAGCAGAAAAGGTTATTTCGAAGTATCAGATGGCGGGACAATTTTCTTGGATGAAGTTGCAGAACTTCCTCTTCAAACACAAGTACGATTATTAAGGGTTTTAGAAACGGGAGAATTTATGAAAGTAGGTTCGTCAAAAGTTTTAAAAACAAATGTCCGCGTAGTTGCAGCAACTAATGAAAACATTCAACAAGCCATTGCGAGTGGAAAATTTAGAGAGGATTTATACTATAGATTGAGTACTGTACCTATAACTCTACCGGCATTGAGAGACCGAAAAGAAGATATTTATCTTTTGTTTCGAAAATTTGCAGCAGATTTTGGCGATAAATATAGAATGCCCGGTGTTCGATTGAACGAAGATGCTGTTTCAATTTTAGAAAGTTATCCGTGGCCAGGTAATATTCGGCAATTAAAAAATCTTGTGGAACAAATATCCGTAATTGGAACATCACGACAAATAAGTGCTGAAGATTTAATTCATTTTCTACCACAAAAAATGAATTTCTCTCCTGCAATAATTGATTCGTCAAAAGACAATATCAACGAAAGAGAATTGATGTATAAATTTCTTTTTGAAATGAAAAAAGACTTGACTGATTTAAAAAAATTAGTTCTTGAAATTATTCCAAACGGTGGAACGAGTAGTCTTAGTCCAGACCAAGAAAACTTAGTCAACCGATTCACCAATGACGTTGACACAGAAACAACTACAACTAAACTCTTACCTTTACCCACTCAAAAGGAAGAGTTTACCTATTCCCCCCCCGTACAAAATGACAATTTTTCTGTTCACGAAGAAGTAGAAGAATCTTTATCTTTGGAAGAACGAGAAAAAGAATTGATTCAAAAAGCACTCGTCAAGCACAAAGGAAAACGAAAATATGCAGCGGCTGATTTAGGAATTAGTGAGAGAACATTGTATAGAAAGATAAAAGAATATAACTTAGTCGACTAATGAGAATACTTTTATCCCTTTCCGTAATATTGTTACTAAGCAGCTGTTGGCCATCGAGTGTTTCTTTTGTTGATAGTGGTTCTATGCCTGCTGAGTGGAAACAATTCTATGTAAAAACAGTAAAGAACAATGCACCAAGCACACCAATAAGTTACAATTCGATTTTAACTGAAGACGTAAAAGATGCCATCCAAAATGGGACAAGATTGAGCTTAGCTACCCGAATAGAGGATGCTCAACTAGAGATTGAGGGCGTTATAACAAGCTATTCTATCACCCCGATAGCATTACAAGAAGGTGATAATGCGGCACAAAATAGGCTCAGTGTTTCCGTTAAATTTGACATATTCATAAACGAACCTGAAGAAGATGAAATGCATTTGATAAGTACTCGTTTTTTTGACTATCCTGCCTCTACAGACCTTGCAACTGTGGAATCTGAATACCTTGAAGAGGTGAACAAGCAAATTGTTCAAGACGTTGTAAATAAACTTCTTTCAAACTGGTAATATGTTTGTAAATAAAGACATATCTGGCATTATTGCTACCCCAAAAAAATGTGGTATTGACAACGCAGCTCAATTAAAAGAATACACGAAAAAATATCCTTATTCTTCTCTCTTCTCAATTTTATATTTAAAAGCATTGAGTAACTCTTCAAATATTCATTTTGAGGAAGAACTTGCCCAACATTCTTACCGAATACCTGATAGAGAACAGCTCTACAACCTTATTCAGCAACACTCTTTACCTAAAGAGAATGAGTATGAAACAATAGAAGATGAAATTAAAATCGATGATTCGGTAAAAAACAGTAGAAACACAAGGGAGAATGAAAATGTAGAAAAAAAACATATTTCACAAAAAGAAGAAGAACCGAATAAGAGCGAAGAAGAATCTACAGCTAATGAAGTGTCTGAAATTGAAAGTAATTCTTCTAAAAAAACAGCGGATGCTATTGATGAAACTATTTTACAACACGCTTTTTCTGCAAATTACAGACTCCCGGAGCTAAATGAAGAAGAAATTGTTGAATTAAATAAAAAAAATAATCCAACAAAAAAAGAAGAAGAAATAGCACCACAAAAAGTAAAAACTGAAGTAACGATTGACACGAAACAAAGTTTTAAATCTTGGTTGAATTCAAACGAAAGCTACACACACTATGAACATAATCAAAAAGCACCTATTCAAGATGTAACGGAGGACTCAACACCTTTAAAAACGAAAAAAGAATTACTCGATGAAGTTAAAAAACCAAAAAAAGCATTCTTTTCACCCGTACAAAAAGCAAAAGAAAGTTTGAATGAAGATGTACTTCCAGTAAGTGAAACTTTGGCTAAAATTTATGCTTTACAAGGTAATTTTCCGAAAGCAATTTCAGCTTATATGCAATTAAGCTTGATAAATCCAGAAAAAAAGATTTTCTTTGCACTTCGAATTAAAGAATTAGAACAAAAATTAAAACATAAATAGATGGAAACTTTTCTTTCAATCATTATTATCATTGCAAGTATCTTATTGATATTTGTTGTATTTATTCAAAATCCAAAAGGTGGTGGATTAAGTTCTGACTTTGGTGCAGCATCACAAATAGGTGGAGTACAAAAAACAAATGATTTTATCGATAAAGCAACTTGGTCTTTAGCAGGTACAATTGCTGTATTAAGTATTATTTTAACAATAAAAATGAAGTCCATTGAAAAAGTTGTTGAGGCTCCAGTAGAAGCGACAACAGAACAACCTGTTACACAAGGAACACAAGGAGAGTAACATTCTCAAAAAATATTAAAATGTCAGTATGTCATACATACTGACATTTTTTATGCCTTAAATTGTCAAAATATAGGCAAAAGTATATTGGCATAATTATTAGCAAACAGAATCAAAATTAATCATTATTAAAACTTATAATATGTCAATTACATTTAAGCCTTTAGCAGATAGAGTATTAATCGAAGCATTACCGGTTGAAACAAAAACAGCTAGCGGGATTATCATCCCAGATTCTGCAAAAGAAAAACCTTTAGAAGGAGTTATTGTTGCAGTGGGAAGTGGCAAGGCAGATGAACCAATGACTGTGAAAAATGGTGACAGAGTACTTTATGGTCAATATTCTGGAACAGAAATACGAATAGATGGTGCTGTATATTTAATTATGCGAGAAGCAGATATTTACGGTATTTTTTAGAGTGAACTTTTTAATCTTCACCCTTCACCCTAAGACGGGCTAAGGGTTCAGGGCTCAGGGTTAAGAATTAAGGGTTAATTAAAAACAAAGCAGAATTAATAATTGTATAGAAATATTCACACAGAAAAAAAATAAACATGGGAAAAGAAATATTATTTGACGTAGAGGCTAGAGACAAGCTGAAAGCTGGTGTTGATGCTTTGGCAAATGCAGTAAAAGTAACTTTAGGACCGAAAGGAAGAAATGTAATTATCGGAAAGAAATACGGTGCGCCACACGTAACTAAAGATGGTGTTTCTGTAGCAAAAGAGATTGAGTTGAAAGACCCTATCGAAGATATGGGAGCTCAAATGGTTAAAGAGGTTGCCTCAAGAACTGCGGACATCGCGGGAGATGGAACAACTACAGCTACTGTTTTGGCACAAGCAATCATTAGTGCTGGATTGAAAAATGTTGCGGCAGGAGCAAATCCAATGGATTTAAAAAGAGGGATTGATAAAGCTGTAAAGCAAATTATCATTCGTTTGAAAGAAATTTCAAACGAAGTGGGTTCCAATAATGAAAAGATTAAACAAATTGCAACTATTTCAGCAAACAATGATGCTGTCATTGGGAAATTAATTGCAGATGCAATGAAAGTTGTTGGGAATGATGGAGTAATTACCGTTGAAGAAGCGAAAGGAACTGAAACTGATGTTAAAACAGTAGAAGGAATGCAATTTGACAGAGGGTATCTCTCTCCATATTTTGTGACTAATACAGATAAGATGATCGTAGAAATGGAGAATCCTATGATTCTTATTTACGATAAGAAGATTTCTAACATGAAAGAAATTCTTCCTGTTTTAGAACCTGTTGCTCAAGCTGGAAAACCTCTTTTAATTATTGCTGAAGATGTCGACAGTGAAGCATTAGCAACTTTGGTTGTGAATAGAATCAGAGGTTCTCTGAAAATTGCAGCAGTTAAAGCTCCAGGATTTGGTGACAGAAGAAAAGCAATGTTAGAAGATATTGCCATTCTTACTGGTGGACAAGTTATCTCTGAAGAGAGAGGATTGACTTTAGAGAACACAACATTAGATATGTTAGGTACTGCGGAGAAAGTTGAGATTGACAAAGACAATACAACTGTAATCAATGGTGCTGGAAGAAAAGATGACATTGATACAAGAATTGGACAAATCAAATCACAAATTGAAGCTTCTACGTCAGATTACGACAAAGAAAAAATGCAAGAACGTTTGGCTAAATTAGCTGGTGGTGTTGCTGTTCTTTACGTTGGCGCACCAAGTGAAGTTGAAATGAAAGAAAAAAAAGACCGTGTTGACGATGCATTATCAGCTACACGCGCCGCTGTTGAAGAAGGAATTGTACCTGGTGGTGGAATTGCGTTAATTCGTTGTTTAGATGCTGTTGAAGATCTTGAAGGAGAGAATGATGATGAAGTAACTGGAATTGCGATTGTAAAAAGAGCAGTTGAAGAACCATTGCGTCAAATTGTTGCAAACTGTGGTGCTGAAGGAGCAGTGATTGTTCAGAAAGTAAAAGAAGGGAAAGATGATTTCGGCTACAACGCAAGAACAGAGGAATTTGTTAACTTGTATGAAGCTGGCGTAATTGACCCAACTAAAGTGACTCGAATTGCACTTGAAAATGCAGCATCTGTAGCATCTATGCTATTGACAACTGAATGTGTGATTGTTGACGAACCAATTGATGAAGCAGCTGCGGCAGCAGCTATGGGTGGTGGAATGCCCGGTGGAATGCCAGGAATGATGTAGCTTCGACATCTCGACAAGATCGATGAACCTCGGTTCAACTACCGAATATGTTTCTGTGAACTCAGTAGATTAGACATATTTCGACAAGCTCAAGATAGTCATATCAATAGAGTTAGATTTATAGAGATAATTCCGTGACCAACTCGAAAGATTATGGTTTACAAAAACTAAGTGATAATTTCACTTAAAAAAGTATAAAGAGCCGCTTACGGGCGGTTCTTTTTCCGTTTCTAGCTTGCTGAAGTAATTTGGGTAGCTAGAACGTCCTTATAAATAAGAACTTCTCGTGAAAACGAGAAGTTTTTTTTGTTTTTAATTAATATTTAATATATGTTTACTATATATGAATTTTCTACTACCCCAAAAACAAGAATTTCAGAATTACTACCAACAAATAAAATTTGAACTAGTCAAAAACTTTGCTTTTGTCTTTTCAATTTTATTAACGATTGTTCTGATTTCAAATTACATAGCTAAAGTCTATAGCATTATCCCTAATATATTATCCGTTCTTATTTGCCTAAGTGGTTTAATAATATTGATAGTAACAAAAAAATACAAACCTGTGACTCTAGGGGCAAATATTGCATTACTAATTTTAATATCCTCTACCTATTTCACTATAACTAAGACTCTTCACTTAGTAACTCCACTATGGATGATACTCAATATTTTAACGGGTTATTTTGTCATCGGTAAAAAATGGGGGAATTTTCTTTTGTTTTCACATTTTTCAGTGCTACTTATTTATATATACTTTGGCTTAGAACAAAACATCCTTTCCATACCTACATATAATAATGGCCATATATATAACTTCATTCTTGAAATTTGCTTTTTTAGTTTTGGTTTTTGGTATATAACCATTACTTATTTAAAAACCAGCAAACATGCTCTAAATCAAGAAAAAAAACTGAATAAAGAAATTGCTGATAAATTAGATCTTATTTCTATTCAAGATAGGGAGAAGGAAATTATGCTCCAAGAAATTCACCATAGAGTTAAAAATAATTTACAAATAATTACAAGTATTCTGAGATTACAATCGTATGAGCCGAACAGTGATTCAAGGGAATTTTACAATTCTGCAATTACAAGAATTGAGTCTATCGCTTTAATTCATGAAGTAATTTACAAACAAGATTTTACCACTAATTTCGATTTGGAAACCTACTTTTTTAATCTCTCCAATAATATCATTAAGAATTATAATTTTAAGAAGAACATCAAACTTAATGTCAGCTCTAAACTGGATTGCGTTCAATGTAGTGCTATAGTTCCAATAGCGATATTACTCAATGAATTAATTACGAACTCAATCAAACATGCGTTTAATGATACCCCTAAACCTGAAATTGTTATTTCAATAAGAAACATAGAGAGAAACAAATACGAATTCATATTTTCGGATAATGGTAGATGGAAAGAAAACAAGGAGGAAAGATTTGGAACAGAATTAATAAAAACAGTAACTGAACAATTGGAAGGTGCTTTTAAAATTTTCAAATCCGAAGAAGGCACAAAATACACATTCACTTTATATAATATCGAAGACTAAGATATCATTTCTTTTCCACACTGATTACAGTAAACAGAACCAAAAGGGTTATCGTGTCCACATTTTGAGCAAAGATTGTCTTTCATACCATCAACTTTATATTTAGACATTTCTACCGTAATTAAGCCAGTAGGAACTGCGATTATAGAGTAACCTAAAATCATCATTATTGATGAAATAATCTTTCCTAAATCAGTTGCAGGTACAACATCACCATATCCTACTGTGGTAGTTGTTACTATCGCCCAATAAATACTTGCAGGTATGCTATCAAAACCATTTACTCCACCTTCAATAACGTACATTAGTGTACCCGCTATAACCATCATCAAAACAACAAAAAAAAGAAAAACCATTACTTTGTAATAACTGGCTTTTAACGAATGTGAAAGTGCCTGAGCTTCTGATGTAAATCGATTGAGTTTTAAAATTCTAAAAATTCTCAACAATCGAATAGAGCGTATTGTTCTAAAAGAAGTATATCCGGAGATAAAAGGTGTGATGAATGTAGGGAGAATGGACAATAAATCTATAAGTCCCCACAGACTAAAAATATATTTCAATGGCTTTGGTGATACAAGTATTCTCAATAAATACTCAATAGTAAATAGAATTGTAAACCCCAACTCAACGATGTGAAACTCATATTCGAAAAGTGCCCTCCATTCTGGAACACTCTCAGCCATGACGATGAGGACTGAAATCAGAATAAGATAAAGTAGAATAACATCAAATTGTCGCCCTGCTTTAGAGGTGGTTCCAAATATTATTTCGTAGAGTTTCTTTTTCACGGGGTAAAGGTAAGGAGAATTTTAGAACAATTGAAAATTAGATTTTTAGAGGTTTGGAGGATTTTTGCGTTAGGGATGGGAGCGGCATCCTATTTTGAAAAAATAGATAGAGTGGACAGCCCGTTGCTTTTGCAAACGCCCAAAACAAAAAAAAGGGATATCTTATGACATCCCTTCTCTTTTAATAGAAAATTCTATTAATATCTGTAGTGATCCACTTTATAAGGACCTTCAATTTTCACATCGATATAATCTGCTTGTTCTTGCGTCAATGTTTCTAATTCAACATCAATTTTAGCTAAATGTAATCTTGCTACTTTCTCATCTAAATGTTTTGGTAACATGTACACTTCATTTTTATAAGCATCTGTGTTGTTCCACAATTCTAATTGAGCCAATGTTTGATTTGTAAATGAGTTACTCATTACAAAAGAAGGGTGTCCTGTTGCACAACCTAAATTCACCAAACGACCTTCTGCTAAAACGAAAATTGTTTTACCATTGATTTTATACTGATCAACTTGTGGTTTGATGGTATCTTTTGTATCACCGTATTTACCGTTCAGCCAAGCCATGTCAATTTCATTATCGAAATGTCCAATATTACAAACGATTGTTTGATCTTTCATTGATTCGAAATGCTTACCAGTGATAATGTTAAAGTTACCTGTTGTTGTAACAATAATGTTTGCTTCTTTACAAGCATCATCCATTTTCTTCACTTCAAAACCGTCCATTGCAGCTTGTAAAGCACAAATTGGATCAATTTCAGTAACAATAACTCTTGCTCCAGCTCCAGCTAAAGAAGCAGCAGAACCTTTTCCGACATCACCATAACCTGCAACAACTGCAACTTTCCCAGCCATCATAACATCTGTAGCTCTACGAATAGCATCTACTAATGATTCTTTACATCCGTATTTGTTGTCAAATTTAGATTTAGTAACAGAATCATTCACGTTGATTGCTGGCATAACCAAAGTACCTGCTTTCATTCTGTCGTATAAACGGTGAACTCCAGTTGTTGTTTCTTCAGATAATCCTTTAATTCCCGCACATAATTCTGGGTATTTATCAAAAACCATGTTTGTTAAATCTCCACCATCATCCAAGATTAAGTTCAATGGTTTCCCATCTTTAAATCCTTTGATTGTTTGATCAATACACCAATCAAAATCTTCATCACTCAAACCTTTCCATGCATAAACAGGAACTCCAGTAGCTGCAATTGCTGCTGCTGCTTGATCTTGTGTAGAGAAAATATTACAAGATGACCAAGTTACCTCAGCTCCAAGTGCAGTTAGCGTTTCAATCAAAACAGCTGTTTGAATCGTCATGTGAAGACATCCTGCAATTCTTGCGCCTGCTAAAGGTTTAGAATCTCCATATTCTTCTCTCAATGACATTAAACCTGGCATTTCAGCTTCGGCAATTGTAATTTCTTTTCTTCCCCACTCTGCAAGACTAATGTCTTTTACTTTATAGGCTAATTTTTCAGTTGTACTCATATTGTATTTGTGTAATTTTCTTTTTTATTCTTGCAAATGTACGGAGTTCCTTTGTGAATTGAAAATTTTGTTGAATTTGTTTTAATAGGTAGGTTAATTCAATTTTTCTATCACCATCACTTCCAATCCTTCGATAAATCGGTCGTTATCATTTGAACTTGGAACCAATTGAATTTTTTCACCTCCATTTTCAGTAAAAATCCCCTGGTACTCATCTCCTATTTCAATCACCGTTTCTAAACAATCTGCAACAAACGCTGGACTAAATGCCAATATTTTTTTTGTGCCGTCTTGCGCCAATTGAGCAACAACTTTATCTGCGAAAGGAGTTAACCACTTCTTATCCAATCGTGATTGAAAAGCAACGGTATATTTTCCTTCTGGAATATTTAATTTTTCAACCAGTTTCCTTGTAGTCGCATAGCAAGTAGCTTGGTAACAAAATTGATTATTTTCATTCAATTCAGTCCTACAGTTTGCAGAATTGCAATTCGTTCCGTTTAAATGAACTTTATCAACCTGACGTTCTGGAAGACCATGGTAGGAAAATAAGAAATGATCGTATTCAGAAAAGTCAAATTGTTTTGCATGTTCAGCGATTGATTCTAAATAACCTTCATTGTCCCAAAATTGATTTAAGCAAACCACTTCGGGTATTACCCACCATTTAGAAATTATATTCATTGCTAGAGCAATTGCAGAACCTGTTGAGGCACTAGCGTAATGAGGGAATAGTGGTAAAAGAACAATAGAATCGTATTCTTCTTTTCTCATTTCTTCCATGACATCATACATGGCTGGATTTTGGTAGCGCATCGCAAGGTGAATGGTTACATTCTCCGTTTCAAATTTTTCTTGTAATTTCTTTTTTACATTCTCAGAATGGGTAATCAGAGGAGAAACTCCATTTCCAAAGTCCCACAAATCTTTATAAATTTTGGCCGATTTTGGTGCTCGAAAAGGCACAATCAATCCATTGACTAGTAATTTTCGTCCTAACCAAGGTAAATCAATGACTCTTGGGTCATTCAAAAACTCACTCAAATACCTTCTGACATCTTTCGTTTTTGGACTATCAGGCGTACCTAATTGAATTAATAAAACACCTACTTTCTTCATGTTAGAATAATTTTTTGCGCCAATTTTTCGCTTCTTCTTCTGAAATTAACTCCAATTTCAATAAATAATTTACTGCTTTCTCAAAAGCCAGAGGATATTGAATCCCTTCATAATTCCATTCTGTCTCGTTCAACCAATTCTCTACTTGACCATGACGTAAATTATACCTCCAACTGATAATATCTATGGCGTTCTCGTTGGATTTCAATTCTTTCGCCTTTTCTTCAACAATTAAGCACATTTTGTCCAATTCACTCTCATATTTGTCAAATACTTCATTTCTAACAGCAATGACAAAACACGGCCAAGGAGTTACAACTTCACCGATGTATTTACATTTTTTTTGCTCAGTATAAGGATGTGTTGTGTATTTCTCCCAAAGAAAAGCGTCAGCCTCTCCATTTTCTAACGCCCAAAGACCTCCAAAAACATCTCCAATAATATTGAACTTTAATTGCTGAGGATCCCAACCTTCTTGACTTGCTTTGACATAAGCCATTAAGTGAGAGCCAGAACCTTCTCGAGAAATTGCAAAAGTTTGATTTTCTAATTGATCAACAGTGTTAATCTTTCCATTATAAGGAACGTGAATCCCCCAATGTAAAGGAGTTGTAACGTAAACTCGAATAATTTTAGCGTCTAAACCTTGTAAAATTGCTTTGGTAATCCCTTCCGTCAACAATACAGCGACATCAATTGTACCGTTTTCTAATCCACGAATCATTTGTCCAGTCCCCCCTCCTAAGTCACTCCAATGTAATTGAATTCCTTCTTTTTTAAACCTTCCTTCTTCAATAGCCATTCTCCATGGCAAATTAAAATGTTCAGGAACTCCTCCTACTTTTAAACCTATCATATCTTTTTAATCTTCTGAGAATTGCATCTCATATAATGTCTTATAAAAACCTCCGTGTTTCAGCAACTCAGCATGAGTGCCTTGTTCTTTTATCTCACCTTTATCTAAAACGACTATTTTATCTGCATTTTTTATAGTCGATAATCGATGGGCAATGACAATTGAAGTCCTACCTTTTGTTAATTTCTCGGTTGCTTTTTGGATCAACTCTTCCGATTCATTATCTACACTCGAGGTTGCCTCATCTAAAATTAAAATGTGCGGATTATAAACAAAAGCACGAACAAATGAAAGCAACTGACGTTGTCCAGTAGATAAAGCTCCTCCATTTTCCCCTACTTCGGAATCATACCCTTTTGGCAATTTCATGATAAACTCATGAACACCAACACTTTTTGAAGCTTCAATCACATCTTCACGTGAAATATCCTTATTTCCGAGGGTAATATTATCGAGGACTGTCCCTGAGAATAAGAACACATCTTGTAAAACAATGGCGATGTTTTTCCGTAAATAATTGAGGTCAATTTGAGACAGCTTTGTTTCACCTAGATAAATATCGCCTTTCTGATGTTCATAAAATCGCCCCAATAAATTAACCAAAGAACTTTTTCCTGCACCTGTAGCGCCAACAAAAGCGACTGTTGTCCCTGCCTCTATCTTTAGATTTATATCTTTCAAAACCCAATCTTCATGATTGTACGCAAAAAACAAATGATCAAATCGAATCGAAGCATCAAAATCACAATTTTTATTGCTTCCCGAATTCTGAATATTATCCTCTAAATCAATAATTTCAAAGACACGTTCTGCCCTCACAGTACCTCTTTGTAGAATGTTAAACTTATCCGCAAGCATCCGAATAGGTCGGAACAACATGTGTACCCACAGAATAAAGGCAATTATTTCACCAAATTCAAGTCTAATTTCTACTGCTGTTTTTCCTTGTGTTTTAAGAGCTCCCCACACCAATAAACAAGCAATCGACAAAGAACTTAGCAATTCAACAACTGGAAAAAAGATTGAGTTTGCCCCTATTGCTTTTATATGCGCCTGTCGATGTCCCTTATTTATTTCTTTAAAATTATCCAGTTCTCTTTCTCGACGATTAAACAATTGAACAATGGACATTCCTGTAATTCTTTCCTGAACAAATACATTCAATGTTGTCACTTGTACTGCTTCTTGTTGATAAGACTTTCGAATCATTCGTGCAAAAATTCGTGTCGCGAGAATCAGCAGCGGTATTGGAAGCAGAACAAGTAATGTCAAAGCCCAATTCGTGTAAAACATTAAGGAAATGGCAAAAAATAAAGAAATCAATTCTCCTGCTACAGCAATCATCCCTGAAGAAAAAACCTCAGTAATTGCCTCTAAATCAGAAACAACTCTAGTAATTAATGTCCCAACAGGTGTTTTATCAAAATATTTGATTCGAAAAGTAAGAATATGTGACATTAACTGCTTACGAAGGTCTCGAATAATTGATTGCGCAAATAAATTAGAGAAATAGGAAGAGAGAAATCTCAATCCAGCTTCAAGAACCAATAATCCTATTACGATTAGAGTCCAAAACAATAACTCATTGGGATTTTTAGAATCAATAATATATTTACCCACCATTTGCCCAATTATTTTAGGACGAATTGGCCCAGGAATAGCAAGTAACACGGTCGTTAGTATGGAAATAAAAAACAATGTTTTATAAGACTTCCAATACGAAAGAAGACGTATAAATACTTTATAATTAATTTTTGATTTTTTTCCCATTGAAGACAAAAGTAATTGAAAAAATCGATGAATAGAAGAATTGAATAAAATCACTTCAAATTGGTGGTGAATTCTAATAGATTTTTTATTTTTACAGCATGATATATGATTTTTCTAAAACCAATTCAATTTTTTCAACTTTCTTAGGTGAGTTGAGAGATATCGAAGTCCAAAAGGATTCCATGCGTTTCCGTAGAAACCTTGAACGAATGTCTGAGATCCTCGGATACGAACTTTCAAAAAAATTGGACTACGAAACGGTAGAAATCACGACTCCTCTCGGAATTGCACCGACTGCTGTGTTAAAATCACAACCTGTTTTAGCTACGATATTGAGAGCTGGGCTTGGAATGCACATGGGATTATTGAATTATTTTGACAAAGCTGAAAGCGCTTTTGTTTCGGCTTATAGAAAGCATTCCACGGCAGAAGAATTCGAAGTTTATGTTGAATATCTAGCAGCACCAAAATTGGACGGAAAAGTGTTGATTATCAATGACCCAATGTTGGCGACAGGTAGTTCGATGGCACTTGTATACAAAGCATTGCTCAGACAGGGAAAGCCTTCGAAGATTATCATTGTTTCTGCAATCGCCTCTCCAGAGTCATTGGAATACTTAAAAAATCATTTGCCAGACACTACCGATTATTATATCGGTGCAATCGATAAAGAATTAACTGCACAATCATATATTGTCCCTGGCTTAGGTGATGCTGGTGATTTAGCGTACGGAGAAAAATTCTAATTCATGATCTTATTAGAAAAGTATCTTTCCATTTTCTTTTTGGCAACTGTCAAATTCATGTTCACTCCGTTTCTTGGACCTGCGGAGAATCTTTCTTTTATTGAGACATATATACTTTGTGTTTCTGGAGGAATAGTTAGCGCAGGTATTTTCTATTTTCTTTCTGATTATTTCATGCATAACAGTAGGGTAAAACAATTAAAAAAAAATCAAAGTCAAATTGATAAAGGTGAGAAAATCAAATTAAAAAAGAAGTTCACAAAGAAAAACAGAATCATAGTAAAAACGAAAATGACCATTGGACAAGTTGGTCTTTCTCTTTGGGCTCCATTTTTCTTATCCGTTCCAATTGGTACAATCATTGTCGCAAAATTTTTTAGAAAGAAAAGAGGAACTTTTATCCTAATTTGTGTCGGAATGCTTTTGAATGCATTTATTATGACCTCACTTGCTTATTTACTATTAGAATGAGACATCTTTTCTTCGACTTAGACCATACACTTTGGGACTTTGAGAAAAATTCTCAAGCTGCTTTAGAAATTCTTTATAAAGAGCTAGAGCTTAAAAACAATCTCCCTTCCTTTAGAAGATTTCACACATCCTACCGTAAAGTTAATGCCGAATTATGGCAACAATATGGCAAAGGAAAATTAGACAAATCAGTTCTACGCGTAAAACGTTTTTCAGATACATTTAGGAAATTTGACTTTGACAATAAAGAAGTTGCGGAAGTAATGGCTCAACGCTATGTTGAAGTTTCCCCATACCAGACTAATTTATTCCCTCATTCCATTGAGACACTCGAAACTCTTAAAAACGAGGGGTATCAATTGCACATTATCACCAATGGTTTCAAAGAAGTCCAGCACATTAAACTAGAAAAAAGTAGACTCATTCAATATTTTGATGTAATTCTTTGCTCTGAAGAGGTCGGAAAAAATAAGCCACATAAAAGTGTTTTCATTGAAGCACTGAATAGAGCAAACGCTAATTCCAAGGAAAGCATTATGATTGGTGATAATTATATCGCAGATATTATAGGAGCTGAAAAAGCAGGTATTGCAGGCATATTATTTGACCCTCACAATAACCACAGCGGAACAAGGCATGAATGGCGAATCAATTCTTTAGATAAAATACAAGAAACCATTCCGTGGATAATCAATAGTCGATTAAAATAATTCTTAAGACTTATTCTTTCTAAACATCAATAATTTCACTGGCTTGTCATTCCGACTGAATTCGATTTTTATTTTCACTTTCTTCTTATTAAAGAAACCAAATCGGTATGTAATTGATGCGGGAATACCTGAATCAATATTTATAAAATTCATTTTCTTATTCTTGCTTACAAAATGTTTTGCATCATAATGAATTAAAGAATCAACTTTTGATTCGTGTTCCTCAATCATATAAATCAATTGCTCATTTACAAAACGAATGCTCATTTTTTCTACGACGATTGAATCACCTAATTTATTAACACGAATCTCTTCTCCTTTAAGTTCACCACCAACTTTTGTCCAAATCTCAAGCCCTGCACCAGTCTTGTAGTTCCAAACACCAACAAGGTTCTCAACCTTTTGAGGGATTTGCCCAAAAGAGGGGGAAATAGAAAAAAGTAGAACAAATAAAAGTAAACGCATAATTTTAAGTTTTTAAGAATATAATTCTTGGCGTAATTTCTCATACATCACCATCCCAGCAGCAACACTCACATTTAAAGAAGCTATTTCTCCACGCATTGGGATCCGACAATGAATATCAGCTAAATTTAGTAAATCAGAAGTTATACCATCCATTTCTGACCCCATAATAACACAAACCGAACCTTGTAAATTTGTTTGGTAAAGAGGTGAATTTGCTTTTTCTGTACATGCAACTAGACGTAAACCAGATTGCTGTATATAAAATAAAGAATCCTTGAAACTTTCGGCTTTACAAACTTTAATTCGATTGAGAGCTCCAGCAGAAGTTTTCATTGCATCAGCTGTTACTTGTGCCGAACCTTTTGAAGGAATTAGAATTGCATCTACCCCTTCACATTCAGCAGTTCTAGCAATAGCACCAAAATTACGAATATCAGTTATTCTATCTAAAGCAAGAATAAAAGGTTTTTTATCTTGTTCCAACAACTCATCTACAACATCCTCAATTTTATAATAAGTAATTGGAGAAACAATAGCAATTACACCTTGATGATTATTCTCTGTTAAACTATTTAATTTTTCAGATGGTACAAATTGCAATTGAAAATGATGCCCTTTCAACTCCTCTTTTAATTCGAGGAACAATTCTTTATCCATTCCTTTTTGAATCAAAATCTTATTAAACCCCCTACCCGCCTTGATTGCTTCAATCACAGCACGTACTCCAAAAATCATTTCATCTTTAGACTCTCGTCTTGGTTTAAAATCTTTTCGCTCGTATTTATTTCTTCTTTCCATTACACTTTAAATTTATCTAACCAAAGAAAACAATTTTCTAATCCTGATTTCAATGATAATAACTTCATTTTATCTAACTTTGTATACTTCTTTGTGAAGTTGCAAAGAATATAATAACAAAAGTAGTTTTTTATTTCATCATGAGACAAAAGCTCGAATCAAATTTCAAAGAATGAGTAGTACAGAAGAAAAAGATTCAAAAGTTCGCATCAAAAAACCAAAATGGCTTCGTGTGAAACTTCCAACAGGAGAAAGTTATAAAAAAGTAAGAGCTGCTGTTGATGAACATAAGCTTCATACCATTTGTGAAAGCGGAAATTGCCCAAACATGGGAGAATGTTGGGGCGAAGGTACTGCAACTTTTATGATTTTAGGAAACATTTGCACTCGTTCTTGTGGGTTCTGTGCTGTAAAAACGGGGCGACCAGATGCTGTCGATGAATTCGAACCAGGAAAAATTGCTCATAGTGTTAAAACAATGGCGGTTAAACATGCTGTAATTACTTCAGTAGATCGTGACGACCTTAAAGATGGAGGCTCAATAATTTGGGCACAAACAGTTCGTGCAATAAGGAAACAATCCCCTGGAACTACAATGGAAACATTAATTCCAGATTTTGGAGGTAAATGGGAAAATTTACAAAGAATTATTGATGTTGCTCCAGAAATTGTCAGTCATAACTTAGAAACAGTTCGTCGATTAACAAAAGAAGTTCGAATTCAAGCAAAATATGACCGAAGTTTAGAGGTTTTATTTCGTCTAAAAAAAGGAGGGATGCAGACTAAATCTGGTTTGATGTTAGGAATCGGTGAAACACATGAGGAAATCATTGAATCAATGGAAGATTTACGCTCGGTGAATGTCGATGTATTAACCTTAGGGCAATATCTACAACCTACCCCTCGACACCTGCCCGTTATTGAATTCGTTACTCCAGAACGTTTCCAAGAATACAAAGAACTGGGGTTGAAAATGGGGTTTAGATATGTAGAAAGTGGACCTTTAGTTCGCTCATCTTATCGAGCTGAAAAGCATCTTTTTTAGCCGTAGAGATGTATAAAAAGACTAGAAATTAGATTATTTATATATTAAAATTGATAAAAAAAAATTAATTTTATACTACGAAACTGTTCAAAGCGTTTGTTCGTACGATTATTTTTGTTATTTTTACGACGCTTAAAACGATTTTATATTAAATCAAACTATATTAAAATATACTTATGAAAAAGTTAATTGTATCAACTTTATTGTTCTTTGTAGCTGGAACAATGACATTTGCTCAAGAAACCACTAAATTATGTGGTTCTGAAGAGGCTATGGAAGAAGCTTTCAAAATGTACCCTGGATTAAGAGAACATTATGAAGCAAATCAACTAATAATCAATAGTGCTAATCCAAATACGGAAAAAAGTGGTGCATTATATACAATTCCAGTTGTATGGCATATTTTACATGAATATGGTTCTGAGAATATTGATGATTCTCAAATCTATAACGCAATGGAAATTATCAATAGAGAATTTAATGCCGCTGACCCTGATTCAGTTGATGTAGTTCCTGAATTTGACACTTTAATTGGTAACGGTAAAATTGAATTCAAACTAGCTACTATTGACCCTCTTGGGAATTGTACAAATGGTATTGTTCATGAATACACTCACGAAACAAGAAATGGAGATGCTTTTTCTAAATTGCACCAATGGGATAGATCAAAATACTTAAATATTTGGGTAATTAAAGTGAGTGGTGTAGCAGGTGCTGCAGCATACGCTTTAAAACCAGCATCTACGGATGGGAATGCATTTTGGATGGATGGAATTGTAGCTCTACATTACTACGTAGGTAACATAGGGACAAGTTCTGTTACAAACGAGACAACGATTACACATGAGATTGCACATTATTTGAATGTTGATCACGTATGGGGAGCAACAAATGACCCTCAAGTGATTTGTGGTGATGATGGTGTTGCAGATACACCGAAAACAGGTGGGCATAGCCCTGGCAATTGCCCATTAACTCTAGCTGAGCAATTAACTGCTCCATTCCTACCGTGTAATGACACTATCTTAGAAAATGCTCAAAACTACATGGATTACTCTTATTGCTCAAGACATTTTACTCCAGGTCAAATTGAATTCATGCACAATGCAATAAACGGTATAGCGGGTAAAAGAAATATTGTCTGGCAAGACTCTACATTAACTGCTACAGGGGTTATAAACGAGACATTACCACAAACAGCTTTAACAGTACCTTTATGTACGCCAATTCCAGATTTTAAATCTTCATCTAAGACAACATGTGTTGGATCTCCAATGACATTCAATGATGCAACTTGGAATGCAGTTGTAGATTCTAGAGAGTGGATTTTTCAAGATGGTTCTCCAGCTACATCAACAAGTACAAATCCAACCGTATCTTTTACATCTTCTGGATGGAAAACAGTTACTTTAAAATCAACGAATGCAACCGGTACAGGAACAGAAACTAGACAATCATACGTTTATGTTTATCCAGGTTGGGCTGATTATAGCGGACCTGCTAATTTAAATATTGAAACAAGTAAAGCTGAATGGTTTAGAGTAAACAACATTGAGGAAAACTGGAGTAAGTTTCAAATTTCTGAAGACGGTGGATATAACAACTCTAGATGCTATAAACTGAACGTTTATAAAGATGTGCAAAATGCATACCCATTCACGGATGATTTTTTCTATAATGGACGTTTAGGTTTACAAAAAGATGAGTTAATCACTCCTTCTTTTGACTTAAGATACACAACAGGAGTTACGTTTAAATTTAAGTATTCTTATGCAACTAACGCAACTCAAGCTCCTGATGAAACAGCTATTCTTAAGGTTTATTCTTCAAAGAACTGTGGAGTAACTTGGCAAGCCAGAAAAACTATTCCTGCTTCACAAATAATAAATGCTGGTTTTGCTGGTAACATTGACTTTAAACCTTCACAAAACAGTCAGTGGACAGAAGTTTCGTTTACCTACAATGCTAACTCTTCTGACGACAAAACAATTTTTAAATTTGAATTCGAAGCATCAGATAAATCGAGTAACTTATACATCGATGACATCATGGTAGAAGGAACTTTAAGTTTAACAAGTGATCAAATTACTTTAATGGACTTAAACGTTTTCCCAAATCCAACAAATAATGTGTCTGCAATTAATGTTTCATACAAAGGGCAAGACGAAGCAGTAACATTTACTTTAAGAAATGCTCAAGGACAAATCATATCTACAGAAACTGTTGAGGCTACAAATGCAAATGTAACTAAAACATTAAAAGATACTGACAAATTATCTGCTGCTTGTTATTTCTTAGAAATAAAAACAGGAGATTACACGACTGTTCGAAAAGTTGTAGTTCTTTAAAAAAAAACAATTTGTTTTAAGAAAGAGCCTTTCAATGTGAAAGGCTCTTTTTTTTGATAAAAATACTTCTATTTAGCGATTCATTTCGTGGATAAAAACTAAATTTGTATTACTAAAAAAATAACTATGGATAATTTTGACATCACAATAATAGGATCAGGTCCTGGTGGATATGTTGCTGCAATTCGTTGCGCTCAATTAGGAATGAAAACTGCCATTATTGAAAAATACAATACATTAGGTGGAACTTGTCTTAACGTTGGATGCATTCCTTCGAAAGCGCTATTAGATTCATCTGAACATTATCATAATGCCACACATAACTTTGCTGAACATGGAATTAATGTTAGCTCTATTGAAGCCGACATTAAACAAATGGTTAAACGCAAGAACGATGTAGTTTCTCAAACTTGCGATGGTGTTAAATATTTAATGGATAAAAATAAAATTGAAGTATTTACAGGAATTGGAAGTATCGTTGATAAAACAACTGTCAAAGTAACTGATTCTAATAAAAAAGAAACTTTACTTCAAACAAAGAATATTTTAATCGCGACAGGGTCTAAACCGAATTTCTTCCCAGGAATGGAACCTGACAAAAAAAGAATCATCACTTCTACCGAAGCATTGAACATGACCGAAATCCCTAAAAAACTTTTGGTGATTGGAGGTGGTGTAATTGGACTTGAATTAGGGTCTGTTTTTAGTCGACTGGGAACAAAAGTTGAAGTAGTTGAATTTGCCAAAACAATTGTCCCTACGATGGATAAAACAATGGTAAAAGAATTGACGAAAGTTTTAAAGAAAGAAGGATTCAAATTTCATCTTCAACATAAAGTTAAAAATGTAACAAACACTGGTAAAGGTGTAAAACTAGTTGCCTTGAACAAAAAAGACGAAGAAGTTACATTAGAAGCAGATTACTGTCTTGTTGCTGTTGGACGTAAACCTTATACCGATAATTTAGGTCTCGAAAATGTTGGTCTATCAACAAACAATCGAGGACAAATTGAAGTCAATGATAACTTACAAACTTCTGTTCCTAACATCTTCGCTATTGGAGATGTAATCAAAGGAGCGATGTTGGCACACAAAGCAGAAGAAGAAGGAGTTTTTGTTGCTGAATTACTTGCAGGACAGAAACCACACATCAATTACAACTTAATTCCTGGAGTTGTTTACACTTGGCCAGAGGTTGCATCTGTTGGAAAAACAGAAGATGAATTAATCGCTGCTGGTAAAGAAATCAAAATAGGACAATTTCCAATCAAAGCTTTAGGTAGAGCCAGAGCGAGTATGGATATCCTAGGTACAATTAAAATCATCGCAGACAAAGAAACGGATGAAGTTCTAGGTGTTCATATGATTGCTCCACGTGCAGCAGATTTAATTATGGAAGCTGTTGTTGCAATGGAATACAGAGCATCTGCCGAGGATATTGCAAGAATCTGTCATCCTCACCCTACTTATTCTGAAGGTGTTAAAGAAGCTGCAATGGCTGCAACAGACAATAGAGCAATGCATATTTAAAATAATCTCATTTATTCTCGAAAGGTTGATATTTATTTATCAACCTTTTTTTTGTTACTATTTTTTTAAATTGCATTATCAAAATAAAACCAATGCAACAAAATGTATTCTTTCAAAAGTGGAATCGGCAGTTTGAGAAAATCAAAGAATTTTTAACCTTTCTTCAATCAAATGAAGAATATCTAGATAAGTTGGAAATAAAATCATTGTTAAGTGCTGATAATCTTGAAGAAAATCATCAAGTATGGATGAAATTAATTCAGAAATATTCTGGTGCTGAAAAAAAATTCTTTAATAAACATTACGTTCCTATTGATCGATTTAGTTACGAATATTTCATTGATATCTCCTCCCCACAACTTCCTATCATTAGATTCAGTTATGTTTTTCAGGAGTTGAATGAGTATTATCGAGTTAATTTCATTCATAATCTTGACTTAATGCTAAAACTAATGCAGGAATACCCAGCTGAGATTATTGAACAAGTTGAGCAGAGGTATAAAGAGAAAGAAACCCATCTTAAATTTATCATTATGGATGAAATACAAGATACTCAAGAAAGAGTGAATGAACAAAATTCATTACCAGATGAAATTATTTCTCCTGATAAGGAAGGTCGTGATACAGAAACTGAACTTTCAAATGCTGACTACATTGAAGTTAAACTTAATGTAATGTTACAATTTAAGGATACTGATTTCACCCTATATTAAACCAACTCTCTACCCTTTCATTTATCTCTTCATCTCCATTATTAAAGTCAAACTCATTTGTTTTAGGATTGTACGTATAGTCCTTTGCCCATTCTTCAAAGTTACCTGCTAACTCCTTTATTCCATCTATAATGAGATGCATTTCTTCGTTAGAAGTTGTTGGGTGAATTGACATTCTTATCCAACCTGGCTTATGCGTCAAAATCCCCTGAGAAATTTCACCTGTGATAGAACCTGAGTATTCTTTCGTAACATTCAGTAAATAATGTCCATAAGTACCCGCGCAAGAACAACCTCCTCGTGTTTGAATTCCAAAACGGTCGTTTAAAAGTTTCACACCAAGATTATAATGCAAATCATCAATGTAGAATGAAATTACCCCTAGTCGATGTCGAATATTATCTGCAAGAATATGAAGATTCTTAATGGGCAACATTTGGTCAAAAACCATTTTAAGCAATTCTTCTTCACGTTGCAACATTTTTTCAACAGACATTTTCTCTTTCAACTGAATACTCAAAGCCGTACGAATTGTTTGTAAAAAACCAGGCGTCCCACCATCTTCTCTTGCTTCAATATCTTTTATGTATTCATGTTCTCCCCAAGGATTTGTCCACTCTACCGTCCCTCCTCCTGGGTTATCGGGAACTTTATTTGTGTACAGTTTTTTGTCAAAAACCAAAACTCCAGAAGTTCCTGGCCCTCCCAAAAACTTATGTGGTGAGAAAAATATTGCATCTAATTTCTGATTTTCATTCTTTGGATGCATATCAATATCAATGTATGGAGCAGAGCAGGCAAAATCGACAAAACACCAACCATTATTTGCGTGTATAATCTCTGCAATCTCATGATAAGGTGTTATAATTCCAGTAACGTTAGAAGCTGAAGTCACTGCCGCTATTTTAATCGGTCTATCCTCGTATTTTTTTATCAATCGTTTTAAATCGTCTAAATCAACCAATCCTTCATCGGTTGCGCCGATAACTTCTACATCACAAATTGTTTCAATCCAAGATGTTTGGTTAGAATGATGCTCCATGTGTGTTACAAAAACAATCGGTCGATCATTCTCCGTTAAATTGCATTGATTTTTAAATTTCTCATGTACTTTCAAACCAAGAATTCGTTGGAATTTATTGATTGCACCTGTCATACCAGATCCAACCGTAAGCAATACATCATTTTCATTCGCATTTACATGGTCTTTAATGATGTATTGAGCTTTATGGTAAGCGATTGTCATTCCTGAACCAGTAACAGATGTTTCAGTATGTGTATTCCCAACAAAAGGATAGAAATTTTTCAATAAAGTATCCTCAATTTCGCTATACATCCGACCACTTGCTGTCCAATCAGCATAATGAATGACTTTTTCACCAAAAGGAGTGTTAAATGTTTGATTTATTCCTACTATACTCTTTCGAAATTGCTCAAAATATGCTTCTAATTCAGTCATTTTCCTTTTTTTTTATAAAGTTAATCATCCCTTATAAAATAATCTTAAAACAAAACTATTATTCTTGGATTCTTATGAAGAGTATGCAATTTAATTAACTTTAACTTTAACTTAATTCTTAATTAATCTTAGTTTCCCTTTCTTTTCACATAGTTTCTCTTAATTTTGTTAAGAATGTCTATCGAAAAAATACAAAAAATAGCAGAATCATTTGATCCGATTACTTTATCCGAAATGGATACAGTACAATTAATGAATCGTGTAGACACAAAATTCGTTTTCACGATAGAGACACTTCTCGATACACTCCCTGAATTAAAGAAAGATTATTTCTTACTAAATGTTGATGGTATTTTACTTTCGGAGTACAAGAGTTTATATTTCGACGATGAAGATTTTACTTTTTATTTCGACCATCACAACAAACGTGTGGACCGTTTTAAAGTTAGATATAGAAAATATGTCAATTCTAACCTTGCATTCCTAGAGGTAAAACACAAAAATAAAGGTAGAACAGATAAGAGCAGAATACGTGTTACGGATATCCCAATCGACATGTCAGAGGAGGATGCTGATTTTGTGAAAAGTACAGGAATTAATGGTGGAAAATTAGTACCTTCGCTATTGAATAATTTTAGTCGTTTAACTTTTGTAAACAAAGCAATGAACGAACGATTAACAATTGATTTAGATTTGACTTTTATTTGGAAAGATAAAACGGAAAAAGTGAGTGATATCGTAATTGCAGAATTAAAACAAGGTAAAGCAATGCGAAATTCTCCGTTCTATCAGGCTATGAAGAATCGAAGAATAAGACCATTAAAAATTAGTAAATACACCATCGGAGTAATTATGCTTTATGGAGTGAAAAATATTAAATACAACCGTTTCAAGAAGAAACTATTAAAACTACAAAAACTACAAAATGATGTTACTTAGTATAATTTTAGATCCTATTTCTGATTTTTTCAACCTTACTTGGTTCGATGAAGACTTTTACACGTTGATGTTGCGCCTTGTGATTAATTTAATCGTTATCACAATCATCATACGTTATCTTTATTACCCAATTACAAAAAGAAAGGATTATCTCTTCACCTATTACCTTATTGGTCTCACCACTTTCTTCCTGTTATTTAGTTTAAAAAAATTAGACATCGATACTGGAATGGGACTTGGTTTATTTGCCATTTTTGGGATTATTCGTTACCGAACCGATGCCATCGAAATTAAGGAAATGACCTATCTTTTCCTCGTTATTGGTGTCAGTGTAGTTAATTCTCTAGCATCCAATAAAATTAGTATTGCTGAAATGGCAACTGTGAATATAACGGTTGTAATTGTTACTTATATTATTGAGTACAAATGGTTGGTAAAACACTTAACTCGAAAGACAATTGTCTATGAACGTATTGATCTGATTACACCAGACAAGCACGAAGAAATGAAAAAAGACATCGAAGCAAGAACGGGGCTTAACCTACACCACTTTGATATTGGAAAAATCAATTTCCTTGATGATACAGCAAATGTTCGAATTTTTTATTACGCAGAAGAACAAACAATGTCAGATTACCATAACGAATAATTAATATTTTAAAATAGCATGAATTTTAGGTTACTTCTTTTGCCATTCAGTTGGATTTATGGGGCAATTACCTTTCTTCGAAATAAATGCTATGATTTTGGTTACTTTCAATCGTATAAAATCCCTGTAAAATCCATTTGTGTCGGAAACCTTTCTACCGGAGGAACAGGTAAAACGCCTCATGTTGATTTACTCATTGAGTTAATTCTAAGTTCAAATAAAAGCATTGCAACTTTAAGTCGTGGTTATGGGCGAGAAACCAAAGGCTTAAAAGAAGTGCAAAATTCTTCAACGGCATTGGAAGTTGGAGATGAACCTTTGTTCTACAAGAGTAAATACGGAAAAAAAATTAAAGTAGTAGTTGCAGAGAAACGTAAAAAAGGAATCGATTATATTCTTCAAACTGCTCCACAAACAGGAGTAATTATTTTAGACGATGCTTTCCAACACAGAGCCGTAAAAGCTGGACTAAACATCATTATTTCAGATTACAGCCATCCATTTTATTCAGACTTCATTCTCCCCGCAGGGAATTTAAGAGAAAGTCGAAAAGGTATAAAACGTGCAGAATGTATTATCATCAGTAAATGCCCATCGAGTATTAGCAAAAATGAAATGAAATCCATTAGAGAAAAAATTGATTTTAATCCTGAAAGAATTTTCTTTTCTAGAATTGAATACTCAAAACTAAAACCATTTTACGCCAACTTAATTTCTTCAATCGAAAATATATTGTTGGTTGCCGGAATAGGGAATCCAACTCCTTTATTTGAGCATTTAAGTAAAGATTTTAATGTTAAACTTTTACAATTTAACGACCATCACGTATTCACTCCTTCAGATATAGTGAAAATTCATCAAAAATTTGATACATTTGCTAACGGTAATAAAATCATCGTTACAACCGAAAAGGATTTCATGAGACTTAAGAATTTCAAAGAAACCCTAAACGAAGAATATCCATGGTTTTATCAACCGATAAAGACAATTATTAACGAAGAAGAACAATTTAACTTATATATAAACGAGTATGTTAACGAAATTTAAAGAATCTGCAGATTACATAAAATCTCGCACAAACGTAAAACCATCTATTGGAATTATTTTAGGAACTGGATTAGGTGGATTAGTCAACGAAATAAATATCATTGATGAAATTGCTTACGAAGATATTCCTAACTTCCCTGTTTCTACAGTCGAAAGTCATTCTGGAAAATTAATCTTTGGAGAATTAGGAGGAAAACAAGTTGTTGCAATGCAAGGGCGTTTCCATTTTTACGAAGGTTATACAATGAAAGAAGTTACTTTCCCTGTACGTGTGATGAAGTTCTTAGAAATTGAACGTTTATTTGTAAGTAATGCATCAGGTGGAGTGAATCCAGACTTTGAAGTAGGAGAAATTATGATCTTAGATGATCACATTGACCTCTTCCCTGCTCATCCACTGATTGGAAAAAACATCGATGAACTAGGTCCACGTTTTCCTGATATGATGAAAACGTATGACGCAAAAATGATTGAATTGGCAAAAACTATTGCCAAAGAAAATAACATTAAAGTTTCTCAAGGAACTTATGCAGGATTAACTGGGCCAACTTTGGAAACACCTGCAGAATATAAATACGTTCGTGCAATTGGTGCTGATGCTGTTGGAATGTCAACCGTTCCTGAAGTTATCGTTGCTCGTCACATGGACATTCCTTGCTTTGCGATTTCTATCGTAACAGATTTAGGTGTACCCGGAATGATTCAAGAAACAAGTTTACAAGATGTCATTGAAGTGGCTAACAGACAAGAGCCTAAAATGACCATCATCATGAAAGAACTCATATCTCGCGTTTAAAATGACGGAAGAAATTAGATCAAAATACCAAGTCGTAATTGGACTAGAAGTTCATGCGCAAATGTTAACCAAGAGTAAAGCCTATTCTTCGGATAAGAATGAATTTGGTTCAAATCCAAATACGAATATCAGTGTTATTTCATTAGGGCATCCTGGTACTTTACCGAAAATGAATAAGAAAACCATAGAATACGCAATCAAAATGGGAATTGCTTGTGGTGCTGATATTACGCCTTTTCAAAAATTTGATCGTAAGAATTATTTCTATCCCGATTTACCAAAGGGATACCAAATCACACAAGATCATACGCCTATTTGTACGAATGGGAAGATTTACATCAAGGACGATGAAGGAAAAGAGAAATCGATTAATTTAACGCGTATTCACATGGAAGAGGATGCTGGTAAAAGCATTCATGATGTGGACGTTCACGATACGTTAGTTGATTTGAATCGTGCAGGTGTACCTTTGATTGAAATTGTTTCTGAACCAGAAATCCGGAGTTCAAAAGAGGCTTACAACTATGTGACAGAAGTGCGAAAACTAGTTCGATACCTTGACATTTGTGATGGGAATATGGAAGAATCATCTTTGCGTTGTGATGCCAACATCTCGGTAATGCTAAAAGGTGCTAAAGAATACGGTCGTCGAGTTGAAGTTAAAAACATGAACTCAATTCGTAACGTTCAGAAAGCCATTGAATTTGAAATCAACCGCCAAATTAAACTTGTAGAGAAAGGAATCATCGTTGAGCAAGACACCCGTTCTTATGACGCCTTAAAAAACACAACAATTTCAATGCGTTCGAAAGAAGCGGCAAATGATTATCGATTCTTTCCTGAGCCAGATTTATTGCCTATAACGGTCGACGAGAAACAAATTGAAGCTATCAAAGCTGAAATGCCAGCCCTTCCACGTGATTTATTTTTAAAATACACCAAAGAATGTGGACTTTCAGAGTACGATGCATCTAACATTACTGACACAAAAGAAATCGCATTGTTTTATGACGAAATGATTTCTTTTACAAAGAAGTATAAAGGTGCAGCAAACCTTCTCATGGGAGATGTGAAGTCATTTTTGAACGAGAAAGGATTGGAAATGAATGAATTTCCTATTTCTGCAAAAACATTGAGTGAATTGATTGCAATTATTGACGAAGGAAAGATCTCTTCTACAATTTCTTCACAAAAAGTTTTCCCGGCTTTAATTGAGAATCCGAACGATTCTCCAATAAAAATAGCTGAACGATTGAATTTAATTCAAGATTCTGATGAAGATTCTATTTTAGAATACATCAATCAAGTGATTAAAAATAATCCTGACGAAGCCGATCGTTATAAAAATGGGGATAAAAAATTAACGGGGTTCTTCATGGGACAATTGATGAAAATATCCAAAGGAAAAGCCGATCCAAAAGCAGCGAATCAATTAATGCGTAAGACATTAGACAATTTATAAATACGTGTTAAACGACACACTAATTCCAACAGAATGATCAATCGAATTTTAGGACTATTATTTATTTCACTCATACTTGTTTCTTGTAGTGATGATAAAAGTGTAGAAAACATCCCCTTAGAAAATGGCGATAACTTTGCCGTTCAAGGCACAATAAAAGGTGCGGAGAATAAAACGTTCTACTTAGAAGCATTGACAGAAAAAGGTCAAGTGAGTATCTCAGAAAATAAAGCCGATGAAAATGGGTTCTTTAAAATGGTCGGAAATATCCCAGGTTTTGGAATGTACCAACTAAGAATTGGAGATGAAAAAGGAAAAATTATTCCTTTAACACTCGTTCCTCAAGATAGAGTTGAAATCACAGGAGACTTAGCTACGTACGAAACAAAACCAATCGTAACTGGCACAAAATGGGCTGATGTAATGACAGAATACATGGCTAAATATGCTGTATTTCATAAAGATCAAGAAGAATTAATCAAATTGCAAGGAACCGTTAGTGATAAAGAATTAACAGAAAAATACCTCGTAATGAAAGGCATTGTTGATGACTTTGCAATTCAAAAGATGAATAGCGATCCTTCTAATCCATTCAACCTTGTATTATCTTCTTCTGCAACTCCTACAATGGGATTTGAATATTGGGATCCAAAAAATTTAGATGTTCTTAAAAAAGTGAGCGCTGCTTTCGAAAAAGAATTTCCTGATTCTCCTTTAACAATGACACTTGCAAATCAAGTTTATCAAATTGAAGAAGGATATAATAAATTTAGCGAAATGAATTCTGGAGATAAAATAGCTCCTGAAATTGCTTTGAATAATCCTGACGGAAAAGAGATTCGTCTTTCTTCTTTGAAGGGGCAATATGTCTTAATTGACTTTTGGGCATCATGGTGTAGTCCATGTAGAAGAGAGAATCCAAACTTGGTTCGTTTGTATGAAATGTATAAAAACAAAGGATTTACCGTTTATTCTGTTTCACTTGATAAAAAATTAGATGCTTGGAAAGCCGCAATCAAAAAAGACAACCTTTCTTGGCCAAACCACGTGAGTGATTTGATGCAATGGGATTCTCCGATGATTGAACTTTATGGGTTTAATTCTATCCCTCACACTGTTCTTATTGATAAAGAAGGGAAAATTATTGCCACTGGATTAAGAGGTTCTTCTTTGGAACAAAAATTGAAAGAGTTGATGCCAAATTAAAATTAAATTATGAAAATTACATTATTCTTAATCTCATCATTAATTGCATTAAGTTCATTTGCACAAATTAATGTAAACATTACAGGAAACATTTTTAATTCAGGTACAGATTCGGTTTACCTCGTCCAGAATGTCAACGGAAAAACAGTCACTCACATCAGTGCTCCTATGCAAAAAGATGGAAATTTCACATTAAAAGGAAGTGTACCCGCTCCTGACTACTATTCTGTCGTAGTGAAAAAATATCCTATACATATCATATTAAAACCAAACAGTGAATTTCAGATTTACGGCGATGGTTCTAACCTTGACCAGTTTTTAAACATTGTAAATTCTACTGAGTCACACAATATGCATAAATTTATCCGTGAACAAGATGCTTGGGCTGGTAGGATTGCACTTGCACAACAAGAATTGAAGAACGAAACAGACCCAGCAAAAAAAGATGAGATAAATAAGACGATGCGCTTACAAGGGGAACGTTTTCAAAATAATCAAACGAATTTCATTCGAAGCAATACTAATTCTCCAGCTCTTTATCCTGCATTAAATTCTATCGATGTAAAATCTGACTTCGCGACTTACGAATCAATTGTTACGCAATTAGACCGAGCTTTTGGAGGTTCGCCAACGATAAAAAAATTGGTTAAACAATTTAATGCTTACAAACAGCAAGTTCAAGCAAACGATAGATTTGCTCCAGGGAAACCAGCTCCAGACTTTGAGTAAACAAAAGTAGATGGTACTACGATGGAACTTTCTGACTTAAAAGGGAAAGTTGTCTTAATTGATTTCTGGGCATCTTGGTGTGGACCTTGTCGTAGAGAAAATCCTGCTGTAGTTGCTTTGTATAAAAAATATAAAGATGATGGATTTACGATTCTTTCAGTTTCTTTGGACAAGGACAAAGCGAAATGGATAGCTGCTATAGAAAAAGATGGTCTTGTTTGGCCAAATCACGTCAGCGATTTAAAATTTTGGCAAGCTAAAGTTGCTCGTTTATATGGGGTAAATTCAATTCCATACACGGTTCTGTTAGACAAAGACGGTAATATCATCCGTACGAAGTTGCGTAGTCATGATTTAGCGGTAGAATTAGAAAAAATATTCGGACACTAAAGAATGGATTCTTCGAAAAAGAAAATATATTTTGCTTCTGACTTTCATTTGGGTGCTCCTGATTATGAAACAAGTTTAGTTCGTGAGAAAAAAATTGTGGATTGGTTGAACCATATTGAATCATCGGCAAAAGAGATTTATTTAGTCGGAGATATATTTGATTTTTGGTTTGAATATAAGCGAGCAGTCCCAAGAGGATTTGTTCGACTATTGGGGAAAATTGCTGAACTCACTGACAAAGGAATTCCTGTGATTCTCTTTACCGGAAACCATGATATGTGGATTTTTGATTATTTACCCAAAGAAATTGGTGTAGTTCTTCACAGAGAACCGATTACAAAAGAATATTTTGGTAAGAAATACTTTATTGGTCACGGAGACGGATTAGGTCCTGGAGATAAAGGGTATAAATTTCTGAAAAAAGTATTTGCAAATAAATTCTGTCAGTGGTCATTTGCTCGACTTCATCCTAATTTTGGTATTTGGTTGGCGGATAAGTCTTCCAAAACAAGTCGGGCTAAAACAGGTTCTGACGACGAGCAATTCTTAGGTGAAGAAAACGAATGGTTGGTACAATTCTGTAAAGAAGAACTTACCAAACAACACATTGATTATTTTGTCTTTGGACATCGTCACTTGCCTTTAGAAATTGATTTAGGTCAAAACTCAATGTATTATAACCTCGGAGAGTGGATTAATTACTGTACTTATTTAGAAGTCGGTGAAGACGGTGTAGAATTGAAAGTTTGGAAGTGATTATTTATTTGCATTTATTAGTGTCCGATAAAAATACAGATTTTATTTAAACCATATCTCTAAGTCAATAAAAGCATTAAAATTTTGTTTTAAATGAAGAGCATGGTGTCTATTTATATTCGTGAATTTAAACAACTGTTTGAGTATGATACTCCCCATTCGTAGGACAGAATAAAGTTAATATTAATATATCAAGATGCTAATGCTTTTAGATAATACATTTCATCGGGAGGAACTTTTCCTATTTCAGTATGTCTTCTTTCTTGATTATAAAACGTTACGT
>JAJRQQ010000066.1 GCA_024280155.1 Bacteroidota bacterium | reverse complement strand
TTTTTTCAACAAAATTAAATGCACGCACGTCATCCATTCCTGCAACGTGGTCTTTGTGCTCATGCGTAAAAATGATTGCGTTTAGCGTTTGAACATTTTCTCGCAACATCTGTTGACGAAAATCTGGGCCAGAATCAATGACGTAATTTTTATCATCTATCGTTAACATAATGGAACAACGCAAACGTTTGTCTTTCTCATTCTCCGAAGAACAAACATCACATTGACAGGCAATTACAGGAACACCTTGAGAAGTGCCCGAACCGAGAATGGTTACTTCAAAGGGATTCATTGTCTTTTTGTTTTATGATTCTCACTAAAAGTAAAACCCAACCAATTATCATCATTAATCCTCCAAGTGGTGTGATTGGTCCAAGTGCTTTTAAAGAGACTCCAAGAAGTTCTTGCATCGATAACCCGTAGATTGAACCACTGAAAAACACTACCCCCATTAAAAGAAAGATGTGAATATATTTCATTGAAAAAGAAAAGCTTTTCTCATTCAAACCGAGTATTAAAAATGCTAAACCATGATACATTTGATACCTCACTCCTGTTTCAAAAGATTTTAATTTCGTTTCAGACAATATTTCTTTCAATGCATGAGCTCCAAAAGCCCCCAAAATAATTGCAGATACAATTAAAACAATTCCAACAATTACGATTCTTTTATTCATCTCCTAAATTTAATGTAAAATCCAATACTTCACTCCACCCTTTCCATTTCTGATAATCTCCTATCGTTTCGTTGTGCCAAAGAAAAACGAAATCCCCGCCAAATTCTTTCACTTCATTGTACAGTTCTTGAATTTTATTTTTGCTCTCATCAATGGATAGTTGCATATATTCATTTAATGTTCCATCCATATACATAAAAGGATGAATGACTAAATCTCGAACTCTATTCTGTTTCACATCAAACCAAGAATGTGCACGTGCTGTTCCACAACGAAAGCCTACATTTTCTGCAAAGCCCATTGAATATTCATGCTCAAAACCTAATTCTTCAAGAATTTGAAATGAATTCGGCAATTGAAAACGTAAAAAATGCTGGCGAGAAGAATAAATAGGTGTTTCAATTATCTTTTCTAAATTCTCTTTTTCTTCTTGCAGTTTTTCTTTCTTCAAAAATGAAGCGTAGCTTGGATGAAGAGTTACAGAACAAATCGTATTCATTTCTTGAATCAACGCGCGATGTTTTTCATTGAAGATTGAGATATTTCTATCTTTTTCAGCCAACTCTCCCACCAACCAAAATAGTTTAGTTTTAGGAAATAATTTCGCAACCGATTTGATTTTATCAAAAGTATCGTAAGGGTCTTTGGCACCATTTTTTACCGATTTACGTTCTCTCAAACGAGAAAAATGCAATTGAGCAATGTCTTTACAAATCGAAAGAAATTTTTGTTTTCCTGATTTTAGTTGGTAAGCAAAAGTATTGTCAATGTCAAAAGTTGGAATGATCTGAACTTTCGTTTCCTTCTTAAAATCAAGCCCTATAAATTTTAATATCTCAATGGCTAATCGGTCACAAATGGCTTTTTCTACCCAATTATATTTGCTCAACACACTTTCAGAGAATGGAAAACGTCCATGTGCATCTCTTACATTGCTTGTATATTCTTCATAACGTGTGAGGATATAAAAAATGGTTGCAATCGGGTCAGTTACTCCATCAAAAGACAGACATTCCTCTTCACCAAAATTATTTTTAGAAATTGTGTAATTCTCTATTTTTTTTGAATACAAAAGTGAGGATGATAAAATTGCATTTCCGAATGGTTTTTGAGAATAGACAAAAGTTGTTTCAAACTGTTCATTCTCTCGATTCGTTGTTAATGCATATTCAACCCCTCTCGATTTAAAAATAAAATCAAAAGTATAGGACAAACGTTCATTTATTTCATCAACAACAATCTGAATCATTAATCTTTTATCATTTCAACGATTTTTTCACAAATAAATTCTGCGGCTTTACCATCTCCATAAAAACTAGGATAAGTAAAATCATCTACGGTTACTAAGTGATTAAAAGCATCTAAAATTCTATCATAATCGGCATCGGCAAGTATAGCATTTCCATTATCGACAATTTCTACCCATTCTGTCTGCGGACGAAGAATAATGCACGGTTTCTCAAAGAAAAAAGATTCTTTCTGCAATCCTCCACTATCGGTAATCAACATTCTTGCATTCTTTTCTAGCGCAATAATATCAAGGAATCCAGCAGGTGCTATGATTTCTATCATTTCAGAATCTTGAATATTTTGATACAATTCTTCCGAAAGTTGCTCCTGCATCTTACTTTTTGTTCGAGGGTGTAAAGGCAAGATGATTTTCAATCCAGAATTTTCTCCTACATCTAAAAGTGCTTGAAAAATCTGCTCCATATTCTCTTTGATATCCGTATTCGAATCACGATGAACGGTACATAAAATATATAATTCTGGTTCAAGATTCAATTCTTTCAACAAAGTCGATTTTTCATCAGAAACACTCGAAAAATGTAAACTATTGTCGTACATAATGTCCCCACAGTGAAAAACTAAAGGTGTATCAGCACTCGCCTTCCCTTTTCCACTTGTATCAAATCCTTCTTTTTGTAAATTTTGAATTCCTGTGTTCGTTGGGGTAAACAATAAAGACGACATGTGGTCACAGGCAATTCTGTTCACTTCTTCTGGCATAGCTTTATTGAACGAACGTAATCCTGCTTCAATATGTACAACTGGAATATGAATTTTTGTTGCTGCTAATGCTCCAGCAATGGTTGAATTGGTATCACCATAAACGACCACTGCATCTGGTTTTTCTTTCAAGAAAATTTCCTCTAAACCATCTAACATTTTAGCCGTTTGCTTACCGTGAGAACCGGAACCAACATTTAAGTTATAGTTAGGAAAAGGTATTTTCATCTCATCAAAAAACACTTTCGACATATTTTCGTCGTAATGCTGTCCTGTGTGGACAATTACCTCTTCCAATTCTTCGTTAAAGTGATTTTTCACCGCACGACTAATTGCCGAAGATTTGATGATTTGAGGGCGTGCCCCAACGATAGTAACTATTTTCTTTTTCAAAATTTCTATTTTTCAGATTAAACCTTCATCTGCAAAGCTAAAGTAATTATTCTCTGAGAATATTAGGTGGTCTAATACATGTAAATCAATAAATTTCCCGAATTGCACCAAATTTTTCGTCAATTTAAGATCTGCTTGGGAAGGTTTTAACTATCCACTTGGATGATTGTGTGCTAAAATAATTCCGCTGGCTTTCTTCTCGAGGGCAGCATTAAATATAATTTTCCCATCGGCAACGGTTCCTGCGATACCTCCTTTTGAAATTTGTTGCTTCGCAATGACTTCATTTGCTCGGTTGAGAATGAGAATGTAAAATTCTTCGTGAGATAGCCCACTAAACTCTACTCGAAGTTCATTAAAAACCTCCAATGATGAAGTAATCTTCGTTTTCTTTTTCTCAATGGTTGCCTCACGTCTTCGTGCCAATTCCATCGCTGCAAAAATTGAAATTGCCTTTGCTTCTCCGATTCCTTTGAATTGCATAAATTGGTCTACAGACATTCGAGAAAGGACTTGTAAACTATTTTCTGCTTTTGCTAAAATTTGTTGTGATAATTGCACAGCAGAAAGTTCTCGATTTCCTGAACCAATAAGAATGGCAAGTAAT
>JAJRQQ010000006.1 GCA_024280155.1 Bacteroidota bacterium | reverse complement strand
GCTACAAATGGAAGCAACTGTAATGCCTACAACGGCAACTGATATGACTTACACTTGGTCGGTAGCAAATGGAACTGGCGCTGCAACTATTGCTGCAACTGGTTTGTTAACAGCTTCTGCTGATGGTACTGTAACTGTAACTGCAACTGCGAATGATGCATCTGGTGTAACTGGGACTGCAATAATTACAATAACAGAACAAGGTACTTCAAGTATTTACGAAAACAACATGGTTTCAATTTCATTTTATCCAAATCCATCACAGGATATTATCAACATAGTTTCTAACGAAACAATCAAAAGTATATATATATATAACCTAAACGGAAAGCTTGTACTATCTACCGATGCTGAGAGTAATATATTAAACATTCAATCTTTAGCAGTAGGTACTTATACAATCATATTTAAAACTGTAAATGGATTAATTCATACAAGTAAATTAGTGAAAATTTAGTTTGTTTACTAATTAAACAGGACAAACTTCAGGGCAAACGCATACTTTTAATCCAAGAACAGTTAATAGATAACTTTCGTCCCAACCAGCTTTAAGTCTTTTACCTTTAACACCTTGCTTTTCTGTTTTTTCATTTTTTAAAAGATTAAGGACTATTTTTAAAAGAATTGAATAATTTTGTGCTGCATTTAAATTCCGTTTTCTTGATGCATCTTAATTAAAACCAACATCTAATACCCAGTGTGACCTGATGTCTTGCTGAAACTTTGATGGTGATTTATTACGGATCAATGCATGAAATTCATACACAACCCTTTGAAACTTAACAATCAGTAAAGAATATTTAACCTTTTTTTATTTCACGACAATTTGAATGAAAGATATCCTTAACTTTACACCCGAAATGTCAAAAAATTATTCTCAATATCTTAAACACCCCGTTTTTAAAGTTGCATCTGAAATTGTGACCGAAGAAAACCTGGAAGCATATGTAATTGGTGGTTACGTTCGCGATTTAATTCTCGGTAGACCATCGAAAGATATCGATATTGTTGTAGTAGGTAATGGTTTAGATTTAGCAAAAAAAATCGCAAAGAAATTACGCGTAAAAAAGGTATCTACTTTCGTTAATTTTGGAACAGCTCAATTTATTTACAAAGATTTGGATGTAGAATTTGTTGGCGCTCGAAAAGAATCCTATCGCAGAGAATCTCGCAAGCCAATTGTAGAAGACGGAACTCTCTCAGATGACCAAAACCGTAGAGATTTTACGATTAATGCAATGGCATTAAGCTTGCACAGAGATAATTTTGGTGATTTAATTGACCCTTTTAACGGTGTTGAAGATTTGCAAAAAGAAATAATCCGAACACCGCTAGACCCCGAAAAAACATACAGTGACGATCCATTGAGAATGATGCGTGCGATACGTTTTGCAACGCAATTGGATTTCAAAATTGAAAAGAAAAGTCTAGAAGCTATTCGTGAGAATGCTAAACGTTTGGAAATTATTTCCAAAGAACGTATCGTGGACGAATTGAATAAAATCATTCTGAGTGATAAACCTTCCAGAGGATTCAACCTTTTATTCTCCACTCACCTATTGCATGAATTCTTCCCTGAAATGGTAGCACTTTATGGAATTGAAACGCGCGATGGAAAGTCACACAAAGATAATTTCCATCATACGCTTGAGGTTTTAGACAATATTTGTGAAACAACAGATGATTTATGGTTACGATGGGCTGCAATCATGCACGATATTGCTAAACCACCCACAAAACGCTTTAATAAACAAGTCGGGTGGACTTTTCACGGCCATGAAGATCTAGGCGCAAAATTCGTTCCTCGGATTTTCAAAAGAATGAAACTCCCTATGGATGCAAAAATGAAGTATGTGCAGAAATTGGTGCGACTTCATTTACGGCCTATCTCATTGGTAAAAGGATTTGTGACCGATTCTGCTATCCGTCGATTACTTTCTGAAGCGGGAGATGATGTAGATGATTTAATGAAATTATGCAACGCAGACATTACTTCTAAAAACGAATATAAAGTAGCCAAATACAAGAAAAATTTTGAATTGGTTGTTGAGAAATTAAAAGCGGTTGAAGAAAAAGATCGAATTCGTAATTTCCAACCTCCTGTTTCTGGCCAGGTAATTATGGAAACTTTCAAGATGGATCCATGCTACGAAATAGGTCAAATAAAAGCAAAAATTAAGGACGCTATTTTGGATGGGAAGATTCAAAATAATTACGAAGAAGCCTACGGATATATGTTCGTTGTAGCAAAAGAATTAGGGATTGAAACAAATTAGTCTCCCTAACGTATAGAAATTTATTCTTTAAAATAAATACACAATGCCAGGATTAAAATTTAGAGTATTACTCGATTCAAAAGATAAAAATGAGGCTTTTCGCGATATCTTAATCCGTGATTCTGACAATTTTGAATCTTTTTACAAAGCTATTCTAAAAGCTTACGATTTCACAGAAGATCAGATGGCTTCTTTCTATATGTCTAACAATAATTGGGACAAAGGATTTGAAATTAGTCTTTTTGATATGTCATTTGGTGAAGATGATTCACAGATTTTACCTGGAATTATGAAAGAGTCCATTATACGAGAATATATCCAAGATCCTGATCAAAAAATGATATTGGTACATGATTTCTTGCGCATGTGGATGTTCTTGGTCGAATTAATCGGTATTGAAGAAGAGGAACCTGACACACCAAAAACAGCTCTATCCATTGGTATTGCTCCGAAAGAAGACTCTAAACCAACAGAAAACGATGACTTACATTTTGAAACAGAGTCTGAATTAGGCGATGATGAGGAAGGTGACGAATTTGATTTTGGAGAATATGACGATTATTATTAGTCTATCGGCGATCCTGACAATCTAAATATTAAGTAAGACAACAACCTATCATCCTAAACAATTTATAGGTACCATACCACAACAATAGAAATTGATTTTTTATGAAAGACCCGATAGGAAAAGCCATTCAAGATTTTGCTGCGACTGGAAAAAATACTGATATCATTGTTGAATCTGACATTTGTGAAGATGACCTAATTCCTTCAGAATATTTATTTCGTTCTTTTGAAGAAATGCCACGTTTAGAGCAAATTGCTTTAGAAAAATGTGTCGGAAAAACTCTAGATGTTGGTTCTGCTGCGGGAATTCACGCAAAACATCTTGTAAAGAAAGGTTTCGATGTCGAATGTATTGATATTAGCCCACTTTCCATTGATTACCTCAAAAAAGAAGGCCTTTCAGCTCGGTGCATTGACTTTTTTGACTTAAAGAATGAAAAATATGATACTGTTTTGATGTTGATGAATGGTATTGGTATCTCAGGCAAGCTTTCTAATTTAGAATTCACTCTCCTTCATGCCAAAAGTTTACTGAACAAAAATGGACAAATAATTTGCGATTCTTCAGATGTAAAATTTCTATTCGAAGACGAAGAAGGTGGTACTTGGGTCGATTTGAATGCTGCATACTACGGGAATTTCAAATTCATCATGAAATACGAAGAACATCAATCGGATGAATTTAACTGGTTGTATGTTGATTTTACAACCTTCAAAGAGAAAGCGGAGAACGTCGGATTAACCATTGAGAAAATTTATGACAAGAATGACCAATTCTTGGTAATTTTAAAAGAAAAATAAAATCATGCTAAAAATTATTACTTCCCTCCTACTTTTTGGATTCTTAACCTCTTGTGCAACATACTCAGAGGAAGAAGTTAAATCTTTCGACCAGCAAATACAAGATTATCTTGCAGAAAAGAACATAGATTGTGAAAGGTCGGATTCGGGATTGTATTTTAAAATCATCGAGAAAGGAGAGGGAAGAGAAATCAAATTTTCTGACAAAGTTTCTTTCAAATACAAAGGAGAATTATTGAACGGTCGTGTTTTTGATGACAAAAAAGAACCTGTTGATTTTTATGTCAAGCAACTCATTGCTTGTTGGAAAGAAGTTTTGATGGAAATCAATGAAGGTGGAAAAGTATTTTTGGTTTCACCTCCTCAATTGGGGTATGGCGACCATAAACTGAATGACATTCCCCAAAATTCTATTTTGGTTTTTGAAATGGAGGTTGTAGAAGTTAAATGACAATAAGTTTTAATTATTGCGTTAGGGATAGAAACGGCATCCTATTTTGCAAAAATAGATAAAGTGGATAGCCCGCTCGAACGCCCAAATCTTTTTCGCTCTTTTTTTTCCACATTTCTTAAAATAAAATCCATCAAATATTGATATTACAACTTCAAAGACTTACTTTTGAATTCTATTAATTAACGAAAAATTAAACCCGCAGATATGAGCGTATTAGTAAATAAAGATTCTAAAGTTATAGTTCAAGGTTTTACAGGTGGTGAAGGTACTTTTCACGCAGGTCAAATGATTGAATATGGAACAAATGTAGTTGGAGGTGTTACTCCAGGGAAAGGTGGTCAAACACATTTAGATCGACCTGTTTTTAATACAGTTGCTGATGCGGTTGATAAAGCTGGTGCAGATGTTTCTATCATTTTCGTTCCACCTGCATTTGCTGCAGATGCGATTATGGAAGCTGCTCAAGCTGGAATTAAAGTGATCGTTTGTATTACAGAAGGAATTCCTGTAAACGATATGGTGAAAGCGAAAGAGTACATTTCTGAATATGATTGTACTTTGGTTGGACCTAACTGTCCAGGGATTATTACTGCTGGAGAAGCGAAGGTTGGGATTATGCCAGGTTTTGTATTCAAAAAAGGAAAAATTGGTATTATTTCTAAATCAGGTACTTTAACATATGAAGCTGCTGATCAAGTTGCTAAAGCTGGAATGGGAATTACAACTGCAATCGGAATTGGTGGTGATCCTATCATTGGAACGACAACGAAAGAAGCGGTTCAATTGTTAATGAACGATCCAGAAACAGAAGGTATCGTTATGAGTGGAGAAATCGGTGGAAATTTAGAAGCTGATGCTGCTCGTTGGATTAAAGACAATTCTAAAAAACCAGTTGTTGGTTTTATCGCTGGAGAAACTGCTCCTAAAGGTAGAACAATGGGACATGCTGGTGCAATCGTTGGTGGTGATGACGATACTGCTGAAGCAAAGAAAAGAATAATGAGAGAATGTGGAATTCACGTAGTTGATTCTCCTGCTCATATCGGTTCTAAAATGGCTGAAGTTTTAGGTGTGAAAGCTTAAGAAAAATATATTTTGAATGAAAAGGATGCATTTTGTGCATCCTTTTTTTTGTCACATTAAACTATTATTCATAACTTAGTAGAAATCAATGTGTATAATGAAAAATATTCTACTAATCTTATTTCTTCTTTTATTAAACATTTCATTTGGACAATTGGTTTTTGAAGTTAATTCACCACAAAACATTGCAGGTGTATATCCAACTATTTCTTCTGACACCAACTGGAATTCACCTGATTTATCAATCGATGGGAATTGGTTCTCAGATTCTATAGTAATTGCAAATGATGGCGTTTCTGCTTCAGCTTGCTCTCCTATCCAAAATAATATTTCTGGTAATTTTGCCATTGCACATAGGCAAGGGTGTTCCTTAAAAGACATCCTTTTGAATATACAAAATGCTGGAGCAACTGGAGCTTTGATTATTGATACGGTTGCTGGGCGCCCCCTTCCATTTAAAGATTCTGTAGACACCAACGTAACCATTCCTTTTATAATTATCTCGAGTGATATTGGAAATGAAATATTGAATGAAATCAACTCAAACGGTAGTGACATTATCACTTCTTTTGGTGATAAAACAGGAACAACAAATTCTGATGTAGGAATATACATGGAAACAAGTTGGTGGTCAATGTATGGAACATTTCCTTTTGATAAATTGTCTTTTACGGATTCCACATGGGGAAGTTGGGTGTATAATCACGGAACGGATACGGTCTTTAATGCTCAATTGAAATTCTGGTATAAAATTAATGCTGTTGATTCTGGAGAAGTTATTTCCTCGCCTTTTGATATTCTGCCAATGGATAGCTTGTATGTACCTTTAAATTTAAGTTTCAATTATACACAAATAAACATAATGTCCCCTGAAGAATGGATGTATTATGGGTACGATGTAATAAATATAAATGACACTGATACTTTGGACAATTCTATTCGAAATAAGATTTATTTGTCATTTGAAATTCTTTCTAAAGTATTTGTTATAAACACAAACAACATTCCTGATTCTGAAATAGATTATACAATCAGTAATACATATTTTTTTGATTTTAAAGAAGATCGATATAATATTTTAATCAACCCTAATGCTATCTTGGGAGATTTAAACTTTACCTATAATTTTCTATACAATGATCCAAATTTTTTAGATCCATACATATGTATATACAATAGTGACAGCCTTACATCTATCTATGATTATTTTTCAGGTTCTTCTTCTAACTATTACTACGTGGACCATTTATACTACTCAGCTGGACCTCAAACTTCAAATTGGTTTGAGTCCTATTGTTATGACTTAAGTGACCTATATCGCACGAATGATATTAGTTGGGACTACCTAGACCCATTCGATTTTAAGTTAATTATAGAGTCCATCATACCAGAAAACTATTTTAGTACTGACATGTATCATGACTTAAGAATTCAAGAGGATAGTATGTTCTTTATAATTGGAGGTTATGATT
>JAJRQQ010000065.1 GCA_024280155.1 Bacteroidota bacterium | reverse complement strand
TTCCGGTAGAACAAATTCAACAGACATAACTACTCTTAATGCAGGTGGTTTCTTTCAAGGAACAAATGCCGGTAGTGTTGATAATTTCTTTCAAAAATTTGACAATTCAGGAAATTTAATTTGGTCAACTTATTATGGAGGTGGCAGTCAAGACAATCCTACAACGATAAAATGTGACGGTTTGAACAATATTTTTGTTACAGGAGAAACTTTTTCTGCGAATTTTCCATTACAAGATGCAGGAACTTTTTATCAAGGAACAATAAGCACTTCTTATGATAACTTTATAATCAAATTTGACTCAGGCCTCAATCGTCAATGGGCAACCTTCTATGGTGGAAATAATTTCGACTTAAATTCATCAGTTGACAACATTACTTTCGACCAATGTAATAACGTGTACATGATTTTCAATACACAATCTACAGATTTTTATACGCAATCATTTTGTGATGGTGGTTATTTTGATGTCATAATGAACGGGACGAGAGATATGGTTCTTGCCAAATTCTCAAACACAGGGATTCTTCATGGAGCAACCTTCATTGGAGGTGATGGAAGTGATAAATACGGTGCTTTTGATTTTGATTCTAACGGAGATTTACTTTTCGCAGGAACTGTTAACGTCGGTTCTATTACAACATACAGTAACATTCTTAATAACATGGGCGGAGGAAGTTACTATGTAGGTACTTCAAATGGTAATGAAGATGGATATATTGCTAAGATTCGTTTTGATAAATTTCAATCTAACCTTACAACAAATGATGCTTCCTGTACTTGCACAGGTGATGCATCAGTAAATATCACAGGAGGTTGTGCACCTTATGATTATATTTGGAGCAATGGTTCGCAGTCGATAAATTCACCCAACCTCTCGGATGCAATTAATACTTTATGTGGAGGGACATACGAAGTCGTGATTATTGATTCTATGAATTGCCATTTTGATTCCATTCCGTTTACGATTAATAGCGCTGGAAATGTAGCAAATGGAGTCGATGTTCAAATTTCCAATGGACCGTTTACGTGGATTGACAACAATACGTACACAACATCAAACAACACTGCAACATTTACCATAGTAGGTGGTGCGGCAAATGGATGTGATTCAATTGTCACGCTTGATTTAACAATTATACCTCCAGCAGTTTCAAATATCTCAGTTTCCATTTGTAGTGGTGATAGTATACTGATTGGAGGTAATTATGAAACTACCACTGGCATTTACAACGACACCATTTTTAACGGAAGTGTATCCGGAAGTGACAGTATCGTTCAGTATGATTTAACAGTCCTCCCCCCTGCCGTTTCAAATGCAAATCTTTCAATCTGCAATGGTGACAGTGTATTAATTAACGGAAACTATGAAACAATTGCTGGTGTTTATCCTGATACAATCGTGAATGGTAGTGTGAGTGGTTGTGACAGTATAATTCAATACAATTTATCTATCCTTCCTCCTGTTGTTTCTTCAACAAATGTTTCAATCTGCAATGGTGACAGTGTGTTAATTAACGGAACTTATGAAACAATTGCTGGTGTATACTCCGACACAATTGTTAATGGTAGTGTAAATGGTTGCGATAGTATTGTTTCTGTTTCCTTAGCTATAATCAACATGATGGCAGATTTCTCATTCGGCGACACAGTAGGTTGTTCTAATCTAAATACGCAATTTACTGACCTATCAACTTCTCCTGAGAGTGTTATCTCTTGGAATTGGGATTTTGGAAATGGAGCAACTTCCTCCAATCAAAACCCAAACGTAAATTATAGTCAGAACGGAACCTACGATATATCTTTAACGATAACTTCGACTTCTGGCTGTACAGCTGATACAACACAGTCACTTAATGTTACGGTATTAGAACAACCTGTCGCAAATTTTACTTTTTCTCCAACAAATCCACAGATGAATGAACAAGTGGACTTTACAAACACTTCAAGTAATTCGACTTCTTGGGAATGGAACTTTGGAACGAACCAAACGACATCTGTTTTTTCTCCTTCTACTGTATTTACTACTGAAGGAACTTATACTGTGTCTCTTACAGCTTTCAATGGGATTTGTGAAGATGTAAGATATGAAACGATTCAAATTGATAATGATTTAATCTATTTTGTCCCCAATTCTTTTACCCCAGGTGGAAGTGATGAATTTAACAATGTTTTTAAACCAGTGTTTACATCCGGAATTGATATTTATAATTTTCAGTTATTGATTTATGACCGTTGGGGCGAAGTTATTTTTGAATCTTACGATCCATCAATAGGTTGGGATGGAACGAAAAACAATAGGCTATGTTCGTCTAGGACTTATATTTGGGCAATTCGTTATAAAATGATTAATTCTGATGAGCAAGCTTCAATTACAGGTCACTTAAATTTAATTAAATAACTTATTCTTCGAAGAGTAACTTAACATGTGGGTCTAATTTGTACCCGAGTAACTTTTTTGTGCTGCGGATGCTTTTATTGATTTTATTTTTATCCATTTCTAAATGAAAAACCTCTGAACTTCCATCATCATAATTTAGTTGAATGTCAATCGAAAAGTTAAAGGTGTTATTTTTTTGTTCTTGAATTAATTCGATAGAGATTTCATTCTTTTTCTGCTTAACACTCGCCACAATCTTTGGCTGTCCACTTCTTTTTAACCATTGATTAAAGAATATGCCATAATCTTCTCCGGTGACTTGATTCACAATTTCTATAAAATCATCAGAATTAGCATTGCTAAATTTGTATTCTTCGTAATACGTTTTAATTATTTTCCAAAAGATCTCCTCTCCTACTTCATTTCTCAACATGTGCAATACCCATGCACCTTTTTGGTAAGAATTTGGATTCAGTAAATGCAATTTGTCTGTATAATTTGTATCTATTACAGAATGATGGTATTGTTTAGAAAAACGCACGACTTTACTTCTTTCGTTCACCAAGCGTTTATTCATTTCTTCAGTTCCGTATTTATTCTCCCAATATAAATCAGTAAAATAAGTTGCAAAACCTTCACTTAGCCAGAGGTGTTCCCAATCTTTCTCACTCGCAGAATTACCAAACCATTGATGTGCAATTTCATGTGCAACCAATGCTTCCATTGTGTTTTTTCCTGAGAATGCATTCTCATCGTAAAAAATATTCCCTGCATTCTCCATACCACCATAACGTGTTGTGGATTGAACATTTGCTAATTTCTCAAACGGGTAAGAGCCTATGTTATTAATAAAAAAGGACAAAATATCGTTGGCACATTTTAAATCTTTGAAGGAAGCATCTTTTTCATCTTGGTAAATCCAAGAAGACATCGAAAAACCCAAAGCATTATTTTCTCGAAGAATCTTAAAATCAGCTGCACCAAAAACCATCACTTTTGTTGGAAGTTCAATGTTAGAATTAAAAAAATGAGTTGTTGTAATTTTCAAGGAATCGGATTCCTCTTGAGTTTTTTCACCTGTCGCTACTACTTTATAATGTTTGGGAGCAATAATTTTAAAATTCACTGTTGCCTTATCAGAAGGATGATCCACACACGCAAACCAATTGTGCGCACGATTTGGCCAATTATCACCGAAGAATGTGCGTTTTCCGTATTTATTTTCTCCGATAACCAGACCATCTATTGGGACTCCTTTGTATTTAATTAAAAAAACAGCTGAATCATTTTTAGCCATCTGATTTTGATGCACCCATAGTTTGTCATTACTGTGACGATAACTTACATTATCATTGTTTGCTCCATTTTTCAATTCTGTTATGAACATTCCTTGATTATCACCATTTAATGAGGCAAAATCTAGGTAAAATGAATCGCAATCATTTGTATACTTGACAGTTATCAACTCAGATACATATATCATATCTGAAAAATCATTGATTGAAATATCTAAGTCATAATGAATTACATCTATTGACCGCTTCTTATTCTCTTGAGAAAAGATCACCGTTGAATAAAACACCAAAGCAATTAAAAGAAATTTCATAGAATCTTATTTAACAGAATAATTCAAGTTTAGCGCATCTAATTTCTTAAACAATTGATCTGTTAATTCAACCTTAATAGTTTTTGAAGGCATATTGACTTTTAACTTTTCAACCGAGTCATAAATAGTAAAATGGACTTTTATTTTCCCTGGATGCTCTAAAAATACTTTATTCAAATCTGTAATCACAATCTGATCCAATTCTTTCACAGGAATAGAAATTTTTATCTCTTTCGCTTTATTTTCTAATAGATCATGTAGTCGCTCAATTGTATTGATTTTAAAAGCATATTCTTTACCAAAACGATCTAAATCTATTCTACCATTTAATGCAACATACATGTTCGGCATTAAAAAGTGTTTGAGTCTGAGATAATCTTCACGCCAAAGAAAGAGTTTAAATGAATCATTATAATCTTCGATGATAATAGTCCCAAACGGATCTCCTTTTCGAGTGGTACGATGTTCTGCTTCTGTAATAACCCCCGCAATGAGAATATCTTTGCCTTTGTTTTCCTCCAATTTATGTAACATTGCAACATTTCCATTGCAAAAAGCATCAATTTCAACTTTAAAATCATTCAATGGGTGTCCAGAGATAAATACACCAACGACTTCTTTTTCTTTATTTAATTTATAGATATTGTTCCATTCTTCAGCAACTGGAATGGTTGGTTCTGGTAATGTCGCTCCAGAATCCCCTCCAAATAATGAAGCCTGATTTGAATTTTCACTGTCCTGAAAACCGGAACCAAATTTGATAACATTTTCCAAAAAAGTTTTACCACTTGTGTCTTCTTGAAAGTATTGAGCACGATGTACTTTTGGAAAAGAATCAAACCCACCTGCATAAGCTAAACTATCCAACGCTTTCTTGTTGCAAACTCTCAAGCTCACTCTCTTTACAAAATCGAAGATATTTTTATAATTTCCATTGTCTTTTCTCTTCAGAATAATTTCTTCAACAGGCCCCTGCCCTAAACCTTTTACCGCCCCTAGACCAAAACGAATTTGACCATCTTTATTTACGGTAAAACGATACACCGACTCGTTTACATCAGGACCAAGTACATCAATTCCCATTCTACGGCATTCTTCCATAAAGAAAGTCACCGATTTAATGTCATTCATGTTATTACTCAATACAGAAGCCATGTATTCTGCTGGATAGTTCGCTTTTAAATAGGCCGTTTGGTAAGCAATCCATGCATAACAAGTCGAGTGAGATTTATTAAACGCATAAGATGCAAAGGCTTCCCAATCCTTCCATATTTTTTCTAATTTTTCTTCATTATGCCCTTTGCCAGTACCATTTTTAAGAAAAAGAGGTTTCATTTTATCCAGAACAGCAATTTGCTTTTTCCCCATTGCCTTACGGAGTGTATCCGCTTGACCTTTGGTAAAATCTGCTAGTTTCTGAGATAAAAGCATTACCTGCTCTTGGTAAACTGTAATTCCGTATGTTTCCGCGAGATGTTCTTCACAATCATCTATGTCGTAAACAATCTCCTCTGCTCCATGCTTTCGCTTAATAAATGTCGGGATATATTCCAATGGTCCCGGTCTATACAAAGCATTCATCGCAATTAAATCTGCAAATACTGTAGGCTTCAATTCCTTCAAGTACTTCTGCATTCCATCCGATTCATACTGAAACACACCGACTGTTTCTCCTTTCTGGAAGAGTTCGTAAGTTGTTTCATCATCAATTGGGAAATCATCAGGCACTAAATCAACATTATGGCGGATTTTAACATTCTCAACAGCATGTTTAATCAGGGAAAGTGTTTTTAGCCCCAAGAAATCCATTTTCAATAATCCTGCATCTTCTGCAACAGAATTATCAAATTGAGTGCAATACATCTCAGAATCTTTCGCCAAAGCAACCGGAACGTAGTTGGTAATGTCATCTGGAGTGATAATTACACCACAGGCATGTATACCTGTGTTTCTGACTGATCCTTCAAGTTTCCTAGCTTGGTTCACAACTATAGATGACAAATCATTTCCTTCTGCGATTTTTTTCAGTTCTAGCGCACGGTTTATATCATCTTGATTGTTTAATTTTTCTTTCAATTCAAGGTCCGAAAGTCCAAACAGTTTTTTCAATTTAATATCTGGAACTAACTTTGCGATTCTATCCGCATCAGCTAATGGTAAATCTAAAACACGTGACACATCTCGAATGGAAGATTTCGCAGCCATTGTACCATAAGTAATAATTTGTGCCACTTGATTTGAACCATATTTATCGATTACATACTGCATGACTTTTCCACGACCTTCATCGTCAAAATCAATATCAATATCGGGCATAGAAATACGTTCAGGATTCAAGAAACGCTCAAAAAGTAGGTTGTACTTCATCGGATCAATGTTCGTAATCCAAGTACAATAAGCAACCACCGCACCTGCAGCAGAACCACGCCCTGGTCCTACAGAAACATCCATTTCTCTGGCTGCTCGAATAAAATCTTCTACAATCAAGAAGTATCCTGGGTATCCTGTATTCTCAATGACAGACAATTCAAAATCGAGCCTTTCTGTAATTTCTGCTGTTAATTCTCCATACCTTTTCTTAGCTCCTTCGTACGTGATGTGCCGAAGGAAATTATTCTCCCCTCTTTTCCCACCATCTTCGAGGTCTTTTGCATCTTGAAATTCTTCAGGAATATCAAAAGCTGGCAACAACACATCTCTTGCCAATGCGTAATGTTCACATTGCTCAATTATCTCATCAATATTCTTGATAGCATCAGGAACATCAAGGAATAGCCTCTTCATTTCGTCTTGCGACTTAAAATAGTATTCATCATTATCTAAAGCATAACGAAAACCACGACCTCTTCCTTTTGGAGTGCCTACCAGTTCACCATCCTTAACGCAAAGCAATAAGTCATGTGACTCAGAATCTTCTTTATCAATATAATACGTACTATTTGCCGCAACCAATTTAACATTATGTTTACGTGCTAATTTTATCAAGACCTCATTGACAGTATCTTCATTCTCTTGACCGTGCCGGATCAATTCAATGTACAGATTATCTTTAAAAACTTCCTTCCACCAGAGTAATGATTCTTCCGCTTGCTTCTCTCCAATATTCAGAATCATGTTTGAAATTTCGCCGTATAAATTCCCAGTCAAGACAATAATATCTTCTGAATACTGCTGAATCACATTTTTATCAATCCGAGGAACGTAGTACTTCCCTTCCGTAAAAGCTATTGAAGATAATTTAATAAGATTGTGATACCCTTTTTTATTCTTTGCTAGAAAAACGACTTGATAACCATTGTCTTTATTTTTCTTATCTGTCAGGTTACGACAAACATTGAATTCACAACCGATAATAGGCATTAATTCATTGTGCTCATAAACCTCACCTTTTTCTGCAGCTTCTTCTTTCTTTTTCTGAATAGATTTATTGTAATTTGATACCGCACGCTCAAAATGAAATGCTGCCATCATATTCCCTGTATCCGTTAACGCAACAGCTTTCATATTCATTTCTCCAGCCTTTGCCACCAAAGAATTAATATCAATGGTTGACTGTAGAATTGAAAATTGGGAGTGATTGTGAAGGTGCGCGTAAGAATAATCTTTCAATTCATCTAAAGCAGCATCCTCATTGATTGTCTGACCTTTATCAACACTTTTCTGTTTTTTCAGTTTCCGACTCTCTTCTTTTAAGTTCAGATGGTCGAGTCCAATAAGTTCTATTGGAGTTGGATTAAACTTTTGAAAAGCTTCGATATAAGTATCTTCTTGCTGTAACTGTTCCGAAGAATATAAATCTCGACGAATTAACTCGAAGAAACAACGTGTTGTAGCCTCAACATCTGCCGTTGCATTATGCGCCTCAGCAAAGCTTTGTTGAAATAAATGAGAATGAAGTTCTGAAAGTGTCGGTAATTTGAATCGACCACCACGACCACCGGGTATTTGACATAAATTTGCTGTGATTTCAGTACAAGTATCCAAAACAGGCATAGACGCCATTTTGTTTTCAATACCAACACGATGATATTCACAGCCCCAAACATTTAAATCGAATTTAACATTCTGACCAACGACGAAATCAGCTCCTTTTAAAGCTGTATTGAATTCTTCGAGAACATCTTTCAATAAAACACCTTGCTCAAGTGCTAATTCAGTAGAGATTCCATGAATTTGTTCAGCATCATAAGGTATATTAAATCCTTCCGGTTGAATGAGGAAATCTTTACTTTCGATCAGCTCTCCCATATCACTATGGAGTTGCCAAGCAATCTGAATAACGCGAGGCCAGTTATCTGTATCAGTTATAGGAGCATTCCAATTCCGAGGAAGTCCAGTTGTTTCAGTATCAAAAATAATATACATGCGTCGCGTAAATTGAGAGAGTTAAAAGTAATTAAAAATCATTTTCATTTGAATAAAATCAAAATAAAATATCAACAATCTACATCTTTCGAAGTTCAATGAATTCTTTCATTTTTTCATTTTCTATCAGAACTGTTAGGTTGTAGTAAACGATTTTCCACTCACCTCTCTTTTTTACAAGAATCCCACTTCCACGGCAACCTTCCATCCAAGTTTCCAAATCCTCGTCAAACCAAGCCATTTTCTTATTCTTTGAGAATTGCCAATTTCTATTTGACGCTTTGAAACTCCACGCTTGCCCCTTATCAAAATAGGGTTTTGAAAATTCAGCAAATTCATTCTTCCCCCATCTTTCTCCCGGTGCTGTCCCGAGAAAAATGAAATCATCATTCATTAATCCAAAATAATTATCAAAGTTAGCTTCAGATGCAGCTTGATGCCAATTGTCTATTAAAAGATTTAATTCTTTCTCGCTCGTTGACGAACGAAAAGAGAATAAAGCAATTACAAATAAGAACGCAACTATTTTTTTCATGACTTTTTTTCTAAAAATAAGCAAAAGATTTTCAATTGCACAAAAAAAGAGCAGTGTTTCCACTGCTCTTCATAAAATATAAAATTGGAGTTAATTATTTCTCCGCTCTTTCTTTTTCCATTGCTAACAACATTTTAGCAGCACTGTAAACGTTAATTACACTTCCCGTAACTGATAGGTTTGCAAAATCAACCATTTCTTTACTTTCTGGGTGAGTTTTCTCTTTACCTACATAAGAAGTTGCAGACTTCAACATTACTTCTTTAATTTCTAACATTGTGAAATCAGGGAAATAAGATTTCAACATTGCAGCAACACCTGCTACCATTGGAGAAGCCATTGAAGTTCCTTGAAGGATTTTGTAATCACTTTGTGGAATAGAGTTGTAAATTTCAGAACCTGGCGCAAATACATCTACACCGTATTGACCGTAGTTTGAGAAAGAAGAAGGTAAATCTTTTTTCTTATCTTTCGTAGAAGAACCAATCGTTAAAAACAAAGGTAATTTATCGTCTTGGAAAGAATATTTGTACGTTGGGAAATTTGGCTCTGTATCAATATCTTTAGCATCATTACCAGCTGCATGAACTAACAACACACCTTTGTCTGATGCGTATTTGAATGCTTCGTAAACTTCTTTTTGATGAGGAGAATACGCTTTACCAAAAGACATGTTAATTACTTGCGCTCCATTATCAACTGCGTAACGAATAGCTAAAGCAATATCTTTGTCAAATTCATCTCCATTTGGTACTGCACGAATAGACATTAATAAAACATCAGTAGCTACACCGTCTCCACCTAATTCATTCCCTCTAATTGCACCAACAATTCCACCAACGTGAGTTCCGTGAAGAGCATCAGGACCTTCTACATCATTGTTACCATATTTCACATCTGAAAAATCATCAGGGTTATCTCCAACAACTTCACGACCGTTAAAATCTTTATTCAAGTGCGTATCCATCATTCCTTGGATTTGCTCTTTTTGCTCATTTAACATTTCTTCGGTTAATTGTCCCGATTTCATTGCCATTGCCAATTGTTTCTTTTGAGCCATGTCGCCTTCAGCTTTCCATTTCTTCAAATCTTTCATGGTGTAATCCTCTTTACCAATCGCTTTAGCAACCATTTGTGGAACAGATTTCATCATTGAGATAAGCATATCCATTTGAGAAAGATATCCTTCGTAATCTTTACGCTCTCCTTCAACTTTCCCTTTTACTTCTTCTAAAAGTTTCGCTTCTTCATCTGTTAAATTTTCTTTGGCAGATAATTGTGCATAAATACGAGTCATCTCAAGACGCATATCATTTGCATTTTTACCATCTGCATTACCTAAGAAATTCCACCCGTGAACATCATCAATGTATCCGTTGTTGTCATCATCAATTCCATTCCCAGGAATCTCATCCGTATTCACCCAGATTTTACCTTGTAAATCTTTGTGCTCAATATCAATTCCAGAATCAATAATTGCAACAATTACAGTCGTCGTTTTACGTTTTTTTAATTTCTTGTACGCTTTTTCAGTTTGCATTCCTGCTCCACCTCCATTGTACCAATTCAATACTTTCTTGTCAACATCTTCTTGATTTTGACCAAAACTCAATGAGCTCATTCCTAAGAACAATGCACCAAGTGATAATTTAATTACAATTTTATTCATTCTAAATCTATTTAATTACACAATTGTTTGATTTTACAAATATAATTATTCTTTCTATCAAACTTTCTTTTTTTAACCATTCGGTGTATATTTACGTTATAAGGATAATAATATTGACCAATGGCAAAAACTCTTTTTACAACTATCGTGCTATTTCTTATTTCTTCAATTTCTTTTTCGCAGAAATTTGGTTTTTCAGATTTATTAGAAACAGCACCGAATAAAACAACTTCTTTCTGTATAGAGAAGAATGATAAGAACTTAAATCTACTCTTAAATAAAGGCATCAGAATAAAATATCAATCCAACAATTGGTATTTCATTTCAACTACTCCACAATGGATTCATGATTCAAAAAATCAGGTGAATTAACTAATTTTTATTTTGAGAGCTATTCTCCAACATTGTTAGCCGATACAGGTCGTGCCTTTCACTATGTCGATTCTGTTCATCTTGGTACTGGTGGGTTAAATTCTTCTTACAAAGGAAAAGGAGTTATTATAGGGATTATAGACACTGGATTAGACTGGACACATCCTGATTTTAAAGATTCACTTGGTAATACAAGAGTCATTCGCTATTGGGATCAATCAATGCCTGACAATGCTTCTTCTCCACTTCAATATGGCTATGGTTTCATTTGGGACAGTACTTCAATCAACAATAACACTTGCACAAGTACAGATAATCAAGGACATGGCACAACAGTCGCAGGACAAGCAGTTGGAAACGGCATGGCTAACGGAACGAATATTGGAATGGCTCCTGAATCTACTATAATTATTGTAGAATCCGATTTCACTCGTCCTAATTGGTCACTTACTGTTGCGGATGCATGTGATTATATTTTTCGTGTGGCTGATTCTTTAGGAATGCCAGCAGTCGTAAATATAAGCTTAGGATCGTATTTAGGTTCTCACGACGGAAATGACCCTGCTGCAGAATCAATTGAATCTATGCTTGACGCTAAGACTGGGAGAATTGTCGTCGTTGCTGCGGGGAATTCTGGCAACCAAGGTACTTACCATGTTCATCATGACGTAACAACAGATACAAATTTTGTTTGGTTATTGAACAATGCTTCTGGTTCAGCAGGTGCTAATACGGTATTTTTTGATTTATGGAGTGATGACACTGAAGCAACATTTGACATGGCATTGGGGGCAAATTCTTTAGCTCCTACGTGGTCCGACAGAGGTCGAACACAATTCCATATCGCTAACACCTCGATTGGAACTGTCCTTTATGACACAATATGGAACGGAACAAATCGCATTGCAACAGTAGAATTTTACACAGAGATTGTCAACAATAGTTATCACTTACAATTAGTTGCACGTTTAGATTCTTTGAATTATCGCTATCGTTTTGAAACTACAGGCACAGGTTCTTATGATTTATGGAGTGCATCATGGTTGGGATTGAGCAACATGATAAATACTGCACCACCAACCTCAGAATTTGCAGATTCTGCGCTGATGTTAGTCCCTGACGCAAAACAATCCATTGTTTCAAGTTGGAACTGTTCTGAAAAAGTACTTTCTGTTGGAAATATGCAGAATAGAGCAAGTTATATTAATTTTAATAGTGATACAGTTACATTTCCAACCCCACCGGGGCAGTTAAGTGTAAATTCTAGTAAAGGCCCTTCAAGACACAACCTAATTAAACCAGACATTACTGCCGCAGGAGACATTTCTTTCTGTGCTGCACCTATTTGGTTTCTTACAAATCCAGCGAATTATGTCGTAGTTGATTCTGGCGGTTGGCATGCAAGAAACGGAGGCACTTCCATGGCTTCCCCAGTACTAGCTGGAATTGGAGCATTATATTTAGAACGTTGTGGTAGAGCAAGCTATCAGCAATTCATTAATGATGTTCACACAACTGCGTATACGGACTTATTCACAGGGGCAACTCCGAATAACGCCTACGGTTATGGGAAAGCACATGCTTTAAACACATTATTAGAAGAGATTTTAGCAACTCCCCCAACGATTACATCTGATTGGAATTCGACGCTAACTTCTTCTGCAACGAGTGGAAATGAATGGTATTTGAATGATACCATATTAGCAGGAGAAGCAAATCAAACTTTAACAATCACACCTCCATTTGGAACATATCATATCATCTATACGAATGCGGACGGTTGTTCTGCTGAATCGATGCCACTAACAGTAAATGTTGGATTAGATGAAATAGATAATTCTCTCATTCAAACCTTCCCAAATCCAACAAATTCAGTCATCACTATTGATTATGAAGGAGACGTTAACTCTGTTCTACTCTATGACATCAATGGAAAAGAAATCGAATTAAAAAAGATTAATTCAAAAGAATATTCCATTTTAAATGCACCAAAAGGAAACTACTTTTTAAGAATCAAAACAAACGAGGGAATTTTTACTTCAAAAATTATAAAAATATAAGTCTTACATTTAAAAGAATTTATATTTTTACGTTTTTAAACATTAAATAACAGAATGGATTTATCAGGAATTATTTCAATCTCAGGACGACCAGGATTGTACAAAGTTATCGCACAAGGGAAGAATAGCATTATCGTAGAATCTTTAATTGATAAGAAAAGGTTTCCAGCCTACTCTACTGATCGTATTTCTGCTTTGGAAGACATTAGTATTTATACTTTAGAAGAAGATAAACCTTTAAAAGATATTTATACAGACATTCTTGCTAAAGTTGGGAATAACCCAGCACCGTCACATAAAGAGGACATTACAGCATTGCAAGACTTCTTGGTTGATATTCTTCCGAACTATGACGAAGAAAGAGTTTACCCTTCGGACATTAAGAAATTATTCCAATGGTATAATTTACTTTTCAAAACGAAAGTGATTAAGGTTCAAGAAAAGAAAGAAGCTACAAAGAAAGAGAAAGAAACAAAGCCAAAAGCAGCTAAAAAAGCACCGGCAAAGAAAAAAGCTCCAACGAAGAAAAAGGAAGAGACAAAAGCCAAGGCTGCTCCAAAGAAAAAGGCACCAGCAAAAAAAGCTCCTGCTAAAAAGAAAGCAGCAGCGAAGAAATAAAGTAAATCCCGATGTAAATCGGGATTTTTTTTACTTTTTAACTCTGAAAATCAAAGAACTATATATTTATTGATTTTTATCTATACATTTCATTTGTTTGCAATAAAATACTTGTTATATTTGCACCCGCAATTAGATAATAACAAAGCGAATTTGGCGAGGTAGCTCAGTTGGTTAGAGCACTGGATTCATAACCCAGAGGTCTCGGGTTCAAATCCCGATCTCGCTACAAGAAGAGAGAATTCTCATTTAAAAGGCACTTGAAAAAGTGCCTTTTTTGCGTTTGGGTAACAAGACTCTTCACTTTTTGGACTTGCAATATAATTTTGGGCAATGAGTTAAGTCACTAGCATGTTCATTTTTTTGCCGAAAACTGAACACATAGCCTATATGTGTACATTTCCTTCCAAAAAGATTAAAATTCTGCTAGCAAGTGTCAATTACAACTCTTATTTGACAAATAAATAATATTAAAGAATTTGACAGCAAAAGCTATCAATTGTCAAAAAAGACTTTTTTTTGACAGATAAATCATTACTACGCATAGATTTCTGCTCAACAAACCTTAAAATACTGCTCAAAAACTTCAAAAATGAGCAGTATTAAAGCAAACAATGAGCAGTATTTTGTATATTTGTAACAATTGAATACAATATATAGAAGTATGCTAAACAAAAAACAACAAGTAATTATTGATTTTGTTCAACAAAATCAACCAGTCGATAGACCTACTATTTATGCAGAAGTAAGTGAGTTAATGGGAGACAGTACCCTTAGACGACTTTTACTTGGAATGACCCCTGAGTTAATAAAAGCAAATGGTTTAGGAAAAGCAAGAACATATTCAATTTCGGACTCTTATGAATTGTTTGCTCCTGTTGATTTAGAAGCATATTACAATTTGTTACCAGAAGAACGTAATGCAAAAAAAACATTCAACCTCAATTTAATTTCTAAAACATTAAGTCAAGTAAGACTATTTACTGAGGAAGAAATGGAACACCTGAATACTTTACATACCAAATACACAAAGAACATTGCGCCACTTTCTAAAAGTGAATACAAAAATGAATTAGAAATATTAGCTATAGACTTATCTTGGAAGTCCGGAGAAATTGAGGGCAATACATATACCTTACTTGAAACAGAAGTATTACTAAAATACAGAGAACTTGCAGAGGGAAAAAAGCAAGAAGATGCAATAATGCTTCTTAACCATAAAGATGCTTTAGATTTTATTATTGCAGAACCAGATTATTTAAACCCTATAACAATTCGTAGTATTGAAGATATTCATTCTATTTTAATTCAAAAATTAGGTATTGAAAGAAATATTAGAAAACGTGGGGTTGGAGTTGGTGGAACTGATTACAAACCTTTAAGTGTACAAGCTCAAATTGTTGATGCTATGCAACAAATGTGTGACTTAGTTAACAGTAGAGATAATGTTTTTGAAAAGGCTTTGTTCCTTTTAGTTCTTTTATCATACATACAAGCTTTTAATGATGGAAATAAACGTACAGCCCGTATTATTAGTAATGCTATTTTAATGGAAAATGGATATTGTCCTTTGTCTTACAGAAGTGTTAAAGCATCTGATTACAAAAAAGCTATGTTACTTTTTTACGAACAAAATAATATTACAGAGTTCAAAAAGATATTTATAGGTCAATATGAATATGCAGTAAATAAATATTTTAATTTAGATCCTGAGGTAACAGAATAAATAATTATTGCCCTGTTCTTCTCTACTTATTTCCTGAGACTTGATACAAGCCCCAATTGGACTTGCAATATAATCCTGGACACTGAATTAAGTTACTACCATGTTCATTTTTTGCCGAAAACTGAACATATAGCTAATATGTATCCATATTCAAGTATATGTACCGAATAAAACATCAGAGATTGAAGGCGAGTTTTTAAGTCGAAAAGATGTGATGTCATCTATTAAAAACAATCTTGGATTAAGTACTGACACCAAAAACATACGAGATGTTAATGCCAAAGGAATGGCAAACTTGGTAACTGAAATAAGAAACAGTTACCAATTACCAATAAATGAAAATGTAATTTTTGATAGGCACAAAATGATTTTTTCATCTAAAACAAGATTTTCAGTTGGCAGTTGGCGAACTCATAACGAACCTTTGCAAGTAATTTCAGGGAGTTATGGAAAAGAAATAATACACTTTGAAGCACTACAATCTATTGAGGTTGAAAAAGAAATGGAATCATTCATACAATGGTTTAATAATACTGCATCAAATGGAACAGACGAAATTAAGTTTGCCCCTATTCGTTGTGCTATTGCACATTTATATTTTGAAACCATACACCGTTTTGAAGATGGTATTGGACGTTTGGGAAGAGCAATTGCTGAAAAGGCTTTAACAAAAACATCAAAAGCAACAGCAACAAGAGATATTCAAAAATTAGATAAAACAGGACTATTCAAATCGGTTGGAGGTGGTAGAAGTACTGCTTATATTGTTCAGTTTATTGACTAAAAAAATGAAAATAAACCTCTGCTCCTACCTTATTTTAACCATTCAAAACCATTATTATTTGCAATGGTTAGTAATGGTTGTATACATTCTTTGTATTTGTTCTTGTTGAAATCTAACGTTGGAAAAACAGTCAAATAATCTTGAAGAAATTTATTTTTAGGCTTTAAATCATGGACAATCTCAACAGCATTTTTTTGCATCTGATAAAAATCATTGAAAAAATCATTCATCTGAGGTAGTTTAGAACCTTTCTTGCTGTTAAAAATAGGATCCGCTGGAATTAAATTCCACATTAAATCATGCGCAACAAATTGAAATGGTATAAAATGTTCAACAGCATAATTTCCTTTAATTAACTTTTCCCCCGTATAAATACAATCTACTGAACCTAATTCTTCAATAACGATATCCCAAAAGTCAACTTTATGTTTATTAAGACTTCCTCGAAGTTCTGGTCGTTTCAATTTATTAGGGATATCAGGTGT
>JAJRQQ010000064.1 GCA_024280155.1 Bacteroidota bacterium | reverse complement strand
AACACTACAAGCTCTTTTAGCCTGCTTTTCAACTCATCCACCGAAAAAATGGACATAAGTCTCCTAAGATTGTAAACAGTCATCATTAAATTCACCTCAGAAAGAACATTTTCTTTTCCTTTCATGAGCGTAAAGGTAAACGAAGTTTAGTATTCACCCATTTATTTTTTGAACCCATTAATGCAATATCTCGGACAAAACGGGAGCAGTTTGTCCCTTTTCGAACAAATGGACCGTAGGGCAAGTAATCATTTTTTTGGATTTCCTTTGCGCAATTATAAGCTTTTTTAAAGTCTACATATACATAACCTGCTCTTAATTTACCATCACCATAACATGATGCGTTGTTGTTCAGTTCATCGAATAATTCTTCCAAAATTGGTTCACCATTCATGTCAAATTCTATTGTTGTATTGATTTCTAAATCATGGTCAGTGGTAACATCTCTCACACGACCAAAATTATGAGGTGTATGATAACGTCCAAAATCGAAGTAAAAGCAATTTCCTTTTGAATCAATTAAAACAATAGCTGCATGTCCTACTTTGTAGTAGCCATTTTTCCCAATGTTTACAGCCTGTATGACTGAATCATACCATGCACCTGCTTGTTTGCAATAAGTGTCAGGCCAAGCGATTGTTACAGCAATTCCTTTTTCCATTCTTTTGTAATCTTTGTCGTTAAATTTTCATTTAAGACGAAGTAAGTCATAGAACCTTTCATTTCTGATAAAATCATTTGTGTTACACTTACTGTTTCTATTCCTTCTCTATTGTTTAAAACGAAACCATTGTCTTTTTTAAAAGATGAATGTTTTTCAAAGATTGATTCTTCTTCTAAATTTTTTTAAGGTGGTCAAAGAATTGATTTCTTCTTTCATCTGTAAATTCCTTGGTGTATAAAGTTGCTGAGCCCCAAAAATGTGGTTGATTAGTATCTAATTCTGAGATGTGTTTTTCTTTTCCGTCCCACACCAATAGGTTTAATTTGTCACATGTTGATTGATAAATGATCAATGTAAAAGGCTCAACATTATTTAAATCAATCGTATTTAAAAATTCATCAACTGACGATGCTCGAAAAACATCTAAAACGATTTGCCCTCGACTTCTACGGTAATATCCTTTTGAAATATGTTTTTCAAATGCACCATTTAATAAACAACAAAAAACACCATTTCCTCCTAAAGCAATCCAAGTTCCTCCCGCTAATTCGTCTTTAGGGAAAGCAACTTCCGTTCGATTTATTGTGTAGTTTTTGGGTGATACTGTTGAACGGTGGGTTTTTTCATCTCTATTAGATGTTAGAACTACTTCTCCATTTTTCTTCTTTACAAAACTTACTGTGCACATAGTTCGTTTCTATATCGAATGGTAGAAGGAGCAACACCGAAATTTTTATCAATTTTCACACCCTGTAGGATTAATGCATTTTTAATAATTGCTAAATGGTGAATGGAGTGATCCATTGTATAAGCCAACTCTCTTGATAAGGAAGTTGATATTGTTGAAGCATCTATATCATTAATCGAATAGTTTCCTTTCATTTCAATTTTTTTATCTTCAGAATAATTCAACATGTTTTTCTTAAATCCTTGTATTGTATCTGACGCACGTTTAACACTTGTTTCTAAATCTAAAGATCTTTTACGAGCATCGTAATTAACTTCAGTACTTTTTATAGCATTTCCTATTGCTTCATAGAATTCTAACATGTGTCTAACGTGCTGTCCGATTGTAGCATCTGACAAAATCTCCATTGATTCTGTATACTGTCTATCATTCAATTTATTGATTGTTTCATCAATACTATTGAGTAAATCGATACTTAATGATTGTAAATTTTTCATTTTATATTGAGTTTATCGAAATGTTTTTTGTTTGTCGTCAACAATTTCGATTCCTTACAAGATAACACTTACTTTATTAATCTACTTATATTTTAAATTTTATATGCAACAAAAAACGGCATTTACTTAGTAAATGCCGTTTTGCTACGATATGCAGTATGTCTTAAACTTCTGGTTCAACCTCAACCTTTGGCTTAAGAGCTTCTTTAATTTTAGCCTCTAATTCTTCCATTAATTCTGGATTGTCTTTGATAATACCTTTTACAGCATCACGTCCTTGACCTAATCTTGTTTCACCATAAGAGAACCAAGAACCACTTTTATTGATTATGTTTAAGTCAACACCCAAATCGAGTATTTCACCAACTTTTGATATGCCTTGTCCGTACATGATATCAAACTCTGCTCTTCTGAATGGTGGCGCGACTTTGTTTTTTACGACTTTAACTCTAGTTCTATTCCCAATTACTTCATCACCATCTTTTATTTGTGAAGATCTTCTTATGTCTATTCTCACAGACGCATAAAACTTCAATGCATTTCCACCCGTTGTTGTTTCAGGATTTCCGAACATTACACCAATTTTTTCTCTCAATTGATTAATAAATACGCAACATGTGTTCGCTTTATTAATTGAACCTGTGAGTTTACGTAATGCTTTCGACATTAATCTTGCTTGCAGACCCATCTGTGAATCACCCATCTCGCCTTCAATCTCCGCTTTTGGTGTCAATGCTGCCACTGAGTCAATCACTACAATGTCAATCGCACCTGAACGTATTAAATTATCTGCAATCTCCAATGCCTGCTCACCATTATCAGGTTGAGAAATAATTAAATTCTCAATATCTACACCTAATTTTTCTGCGTAAAATTGATCGAAGGCATGCTCTGCATCAATGAAAGCTGCAATTCCACCATTTTTTTGACATTCAGCAATTGCATGAATCGCTAATGTTGTTTTACCAGACGATTCTGGTCCATAAATCTCCCCCACTCTGCCTTTTGGAAGTCCATTTCCCCCCAAAGCTAAGTCTAAGGTTAATGATCCTGTAGAAATTACTTCTATTGCTTCATTTGGAGTGTCACCTAATTTCATTACAGTTCCTTTTCCATAAGTTTTGTCCAACTTCGCCATTGTAAGCTGTAATGCTTTTAGCTTGTCTGCGTTTACTTCTTTTTTACTTGCCATATCGTTTATTTTTTGTGCAAACTAGGTTGTTTTTATGAATGATTGTATGTCGTTTGCATTTTCACACTACCATTATTCTTTTGACACAACAAATATAGGGTTGCTACAACGTACTCTATTTACGTTGTGTTATTATTTGTTGTAAATTTCTAGAATTTCTTTTGTGTGATCCTTTGTTTTCGGCTTTTCAATAATGCCTACAATCGTATGATTCTCATCTAAAACAAATGTTGTACGATGGATTCCGTCATAAATTCTACCCATGAATTTTTTTTCTCCCCAAACACCGTATAAGTTCAATAAATCTTTCTCTGTATCGGCAAGTAATGTAAAAGGCAATTCAAATTTTGCAATGAACTTTTGATGTTTCGCTTCATCATCTGCACTGACACCTAAAATGATGATATCCTCTTCTTGAATGGTTGAATAATTGTCACGTATATTGCATGCTTGAGCAGTGCAACCTGGAGTATTATCTTTTGGATAGAAATAGATGACTACCTTCTTACCTGAATAATCACTGAGTTTAATTTCTTTACCGTTTTGGTCTTTTGACGTGAAGTTTGGTGCAGTATCACCTATTTTTAAATGTTTCATTTTGATAATATTTTAATCATTAAATTGATTACTTATTAATCAAAGATACATTCAATTATTGAATTTGCAAGTTTTATTTAAAATAATTTAATTAAATCACTTGTAACGATCATCCAACAAACGCTGAAAAGGAGATCCTTTTTAATTATTACAGAAAAAAACGATATTCGTCTTCATTTCCCTATTCTAAATGCCTTCAAATGCAGTCTTACATTCTTCCCATTGTGCAATTTCTTTTCTTGTTTCTGAAGCATACTGAACATCATTACTTTTTTCCTGTTCTGCTAATTGTGTGTTCAATTTGTCCATTTTAGATTGAATTTGTTTCAATACATAGGTTGTATTCTGCGGTAAGAACATTTGCATGTAAGGCCCTTTAGATTTACCTAAATTTTTATAAATTTCTGCTGATTTTAAAACTAAAGACGGATTTTGTTTCGTTATATATAAGGTAAAGGAATTTAAAACACCTAAACGATCAAATCCTTGTGCATTATTTTGCTTAAATTCATTTTCGAAGAATGTGTACTGTTCAGCTGTTCCATGTCCTGCATATAATTGTGCAATTCCTGCAACCAAAGAGGATGATTTTTCTTTTTCTAATCCTTTTGCAACAACCATTGCTTCTTCTGGTGCAATTGAGCCAAGACTTTTTAAAGCGTTACTGACCACTAGATAAGATGGGTCATTTTGAATTCGATCTTTGTAAATCGTTTTTAATTCATCATCGGTTAAAAACCGTTTGGCTTGTTTCAATGCTGCGCTTCTAACTTTTGAGTTTTCATCATTTTTAATTAAACCTTTGATTATTTCTTTGCCTGACTCTTTAAATTCATTTTTTAATTTCGATGACTTTTTAATTCCTTCCATTCGAATGTTCCAAAAGGGATCGTTCATAGCATCTAAAATCATTTGCTGACCGACTTCAGTTTTGTCGCGAGACCCCTTTTCTAATCCTTTTAATCTCGTTTCATATTTTTTAGCATGATAAAATTGATGAATGTATTCTGCTGTTTTTTTATCATCTTTCACTTTCGCTAAAAGCATTGCTTGGTCATCAAATACAACATTTTTATATTTCCCCTCAAAAGGTATCTGAAAAACTTGATTGACTTTATCAACTACAATTGGTATGACAAATTTACCTTTATCAGTATAAATTGCAACATTCATTGGAAGTTTAAAAATCGGAAATTCTTCTAAATCCTGTGTTTGTTCTACAGAGATGGTGAGTACATTGTCAGCTCCTACGGTGTGTTTAATATTTAAACTTGGGTGACCAGAACCCAAATACCATTGATTGAAAAACCAGTTCAAATCTTCTCCAGAAACTTCTTCGAAAGCCAACCTTAACTGATGAAATTCTGCCGCTTTAAATTGATTCTCTTTCAAATATTTAGTCAAAGCTGTAAAGAATGCATCATCCCCCAAATAGTTTCTTAGCATGTGTAAAATTCTCCCACCTTTGTTGTAAGAATGTCCATCAAACATTTGATACTTTTCTCCGTAATCAAACCACACTAAATCGTGATAACCTTGCACTTGTGCTGATTGATAATATCCATTTCTTTCAATAATCGCATTATAATCCGCTTCATCAATTCCAAATCGATGTTCATCCCATAAGTATTGAGAATAATTAGCAAAAGATTCATTCAGTGTCAAATTTGACCAAGATTCTGCTGTTACTAAATCTCCAAACCAATGGTGAAAAAGTTCGTGAGCAATAGTCGATTGGTCGTTGCCATCGAGTAATTCTCGTTCATTCTTATACACATAATCTCCACAAATAACCGCTCCAGTATTTTCCATTGCTCCAGAAACGTATTCTCGAACAACAATTTGATGGTATTTATCCCATGGATATTCTACACCCAACCTTTCTGAGAAGAATTTAATCATTTCAGGAGTTTCGCCAAAGATTGCTTTAGCACTTTTCTCCCATTCCGGTTCAACGTAGTAATTCACTTCCATAAACGTTCCGTCTGCTCGTTTATATTCGTCTTTTATGACCTTAAATTCCCCTATTGCCATCATAAATAAATAGGTGGAATGTGGTAAATCTTGTTTCCAATGGTCAATACGCATATCGTTCCCTACTTTTCTACTGGTAATCAACTTACCATTTGAAAGCGTTGTGTATTTACTTTTCACTTTAATGAAGATTTCTTGGCTTGTTTTTGCATTTGGAGAATCGATGGTTGGAAACCAAACTGAGCTGGATTCAGTTTCACCTTGCGTCCAAATTTGCGGCATTTGGTCTGGATTTTCTCCTGTTGGATTGATGAAATATAAACCTTTATCAGAAGTAATAGCCGTTCCATGACCAGCTTCTATTTTTTCAGGTTGAGCGATATAATCAATAACAACCGTATATTCTTGTTTTCGGTTAAACTCTTTACCCAGATTAATGGTTAAAAATGCGTTATCATACTCGTACTTTAATGATTCTCCATTCATTTTAACGCTGTTTATAATCATTGATTTTGCGTCAAGAATAAGAGAAGATGAAGCATAAAAATGAGGTTTTGCTGTAATTGTTGCCACTCCATTCATTGTTTGGTTCTCCCAATTAAAACTCACTTCTAATTTCGTGTGAATTAAATCAGTTAGAACAGTTTCTGTTGATTGGTAAACAGGTCGTTGAGAAAAAATTTGTTCAACGGGGACAGGGGGGGGGATATCATAATGCTCTACTTCAACAATTTCTTCATTTGTTTTTGTAGCTGCTTGAACAGTTGGTTTTTCTTTAACTTGTGCGCAACCAAAAAGAGAAATTAAAACAAGACTAAGGATAAATTTATTCATCATAATATTGATATTTGATACAAATAAGCGAATTAAAAATGAATTCTTGTGTAAAAAATACATCATTGGACGTCTATTCTATTATTTTTGTATAAAAATCGTGATAAATGGCAAATCGTATTTGGAACATAGATGGTGAAAAAGTAACGGGAAGTGAAGGAGCAATTCTGAAATGGGACAATGATAAATTCTTCACGCTTTCATATGGAGGCGATACTTTTACAGGAGAAATAATGGTAGAAGATACGGAGAGTAATTATTTAAAGTTGAAAATCAATCACCGTGTTTTTGAGGTAAAAAAGAAAGGTGAATTGGATGACTTGATTTCTCAATTAGGTCTCGATGTCCCAAAAATTAAGAAATTAAAAGAGCTCGAAGCACCAATGCCTGGTCGAATAGTTAACGTTGCTGTTTCTATCGGTCAAGAATTGAATGTGGGCGATGACATCCTTTCTTTGGAAGCAATGAAAATGGAAAATGTTTTAAAAGCAGAAGGAATAGGTGTTGTTAAAGCAATTAATATTTCTATGGATGATGTGGTTGAAAAGGGAGCGATTTTAATTGAGTTTGAATAAAATACAGTATAGAGTAAGAGCGAAGAGTTAGGAGAGTTTTTCTATTAATGATTTTCTTAAAAGTTTACGCTCCTCATTACTTAATTCTAAATCCTCGGGACTAAAAAAAATCATAACTGACCTTCATCATTTTTATTTCGGTTGAACCAAACTAACTTTACCGAAAAAAAGTGATGAACACATTCTTGCCGACAGTAAATCAACTTCCAGAAGGACATCCTGTTCGAGTTTATTATCAAGAAAGCGATTTAGTCTATAAATGGTTGGATGAATTGATGGCTGTTGATCCAGAAATAGATTTTCAGAAATATTTTAATGTTTACAATGAACTTTCTACCATTGAGAAACGTTTTCTACGAAAAGAAAATCAACTTTTTCCGTATTTAGAAAAACACAATTGGAACGGTCCAAGTAAAAACATGTGGTCTTTTCACGATAATTTGAGAGCGCAATTTAAGTTTTTGAATCAGTATAATGAAGAAAAGAACTTTGAGAAAATAAAAGAAAACCGTGTGTATTTAGTGGGAGGAATTCAACGCCTTTTGGGCATCGAAGACAATGTTCTTTTTCCAAATGCGGTAAAATTGCTTTCAGAAGAGGAATGGAATGAATTCTACGAAGGTGATGAAGAAATAGGTTGGATGCTCAAAGAAAAACCAGCTCCATATCCTGAGAAAGAAGAATATATTCATCCAAGCGAAGATTTTACAGATCGGAAGCTATCATTTTCTACAGAGAACACTTCTCATTATGATGAGGGATATATGACGCCTGAACAAGTAAATTTATTGCTTAAATTCTTGCCTATCGACATTACTTATGTTGATGAGAATGATAAAGTCATTTTTTACAACCGAGGTGACAATCGTGTTTTTCCAAGAAGTAAAGGAATTATTGGTCGTGAGGTCAAATTTTGTCATCCTCCGAAAAGTGTAGATATGGTGATACGAATTGTGGATGAATTCAAAGCTGGAACGAAAGACCTAGCTGAATTTTGGTTCAACTTTAAAGGACGAATGATTCACATTCGATATTTTGCTATCCGTGATGAACATAAAAAATACCGTGGTGTGATTGAAATGTCGCAAGATGTTACAGAAATTCAAAAATTGGAAGGGCAAAAAAGATTGTTGGATTGGGATTGAACAGGCTTGAAGGGTGCTACAGTTCTGAGTATTGAGGGTTGTTATCTTCAACGATATTCATAAAATAGAAAACCTCCGGGGATTATTAAAAAAAGGCGAATCATTACGACCCGCCTTTTTCACATCAACAATCGAAGTGGTTAGAATAATTGTTGGTTAGACATTTTACATTCCGATGATGTGTTTCACTTCGACTTCGGTAACTTTTCGTTGCTTGCCCTCCTTATTTAAGTAAGTTCTATTAACCAAGCGACCATGAATAGCGAGTTGTTTTCCTTTTTCACCATAATTCTCGATGAATTTAGCCATGTTTCCCCAGGCGAAAACTCGGTGCCATTCTGCTTCGTTTTTTTGATCTTTACCTGCATATTTGTTCGTAGCAATTGTAAAGCGAGCAACTTTCCCACCGTTGTCAAAGTTTGTAATTTGAGCGTCTGCTCCCATGTTTCCAATTAATGTAATGTGGTTTCTAATGTTCTGCATATCGTTTATTTTTAAAGAATTATTAAATCATTTACTTCTACTTCTTGGATGAATTTTTTTTCAGATCCTCTCTGATAAAATCGTGAAGTCAATTTCCCTTCAATGGCGAGTTCCATGCCTTCGTGGGACAGTTCTTCGAGTATTTGCACCCATCTCCCCCACGCTGCAACTCTGTGCCAATGATTTTTATTTTTCGTATTTCCATCTGCATCTAAAAATGTTTCTTTCGTTGATAAAGTGAACTGTGCAATTTTTCGACCATTCTGCAATTCGTAATAACGAGGTTGAGAAGTCATTTTTCCAATTAAATTAACGTGATTCATGGTATTGTTTTTTAGTGAATAAATTAAAAAGTGGGGAGTTGATCGGTTGAACCAACTCCCGTGGTTAGGCAATTAAATTATTGCTCTTTTTTAGGTGAAAGAATTAAAAAGTCATTCGCTTCAATTTCTGTAGAATAGCGTTTCTCTCCCGTTTTCGTTTCGTAGGTGCTATTTACCAACCGACCATCAACGGCTAATTCAGTCCCTTTATCAAGTGCTTTTGCTGCATATTCTGCGCTTTTCCCCCATGCTTTCACATTGTGCCATTGTGTATTTTCTACCCATTCGCCTTCTTTGTTTTTATACCCCTCGTTCGTTGCAATTGAAAAGCGTGCAAGCATTCTACCATTGTCAAATTTTAAGATTTCTGGTTTTGCTCCTAAGCGACCGATTAAACTAACTTTGTTTCTTAACGTGTTCATGTGTTTTGTTTTAAACAGTAAATAAAAAAAATTGTCCGTACATCAAATCATTGTTTCGATATCGACACTGCAAAGGTGGGGCAACATCAAACCAACATTCGATCATTTGTCATTTACTGTCGAATAACAGTCGTTTGTAAGTGGTTATTATCGATTTTATTACTAAAATACAGTAGTTTAGCGTTTTTCGTTTTGAGAAATAAAAAAGTAAAAAAATGATCTTTTAGTGATGGAAATAGTTTTTGGGTTAAAAAAAACATCCATAAAACATCAATTGAGCTAGAAGATGAAAGTATTAAGTCTGGAGCAATAAGTGGTTCGCTTATTTTTGATTGTTATTTTGGAATGTCAAAAGCTGAATTCAATAATTCAATTACTGATTTAGTAAAGAGAAAACTAATACAAATAAACAAAGAAGATGTAATTGGTAAGAAGATTTTCTCCAATTGGAGATTTTGAATGTGAAAATCATTACGAAATAGATCTTGACATTTTCCTCGATTTTAAAATGGGAAGAAATTTAGATTTAAGGCAATCAATTAAATTATATTCATTGATTTCAAAACATCTAAGGTGTCTGAAAGAGAATTAATGTCATAAATTAAATAGGTCGCAGAAATTGTTGCCCCTGCAATTCCATCGATGTTTTTATTTAATTCAAAGTTATTCTTGCCACCATTAAATTGCTTCAACCAACCCGGTCGACAGATTTCGTAACCATAATCGCCACCATAATTCGCAATGTCAACTTTCTTGATCGTTAAATTGGTGTCATAAATTACAATGTATTCAAAAACTTCATACGTTTCATCTCTTTTTTCTGGATTTGGAGCACTACAACCTCCAATTTTACATCCTGTTGAATAGGTATAACAGGCATACCCCAACAATTCTTCGTTCCCAAAAACTTTATTCAACTGTGTAATATTTTCTGGAGTATTTTCAAACTTAACCTGTGTCATCGTTAATTCTGTATTCTTCCAAACTTTACGAATCAATTTATTGATTTTCTTTTCAGGATTAGAAAAAGAGAACAAAAGGAGTAGCGTAAGTGACGCTACTCCATATTTTAATGAATTTTTCATATTAAAACCAATAACCAAATCCAACATTTAACATATTCGTAGGACGAGGATTCGCACCATTTTTCAACCACTGAAAGTCCGCTTTAAAAATTGTACCTGGAGTCAATTGAAAACCTAAACCAGCGGTCAAAACTTCTATTTTATACGAAGAATTCCTAGTCATATTTCTATTCACTTTCGCATGCGTATCATAGTTTTCATATCGAACGAACGGAATGAATTTAGGGTAACCTTTTTTCAATCCGTAAGAATATGAAAGTTCTCCATAATACCCTGTAATTTCTTCTGCAACATCGTTTCCTGTAAATGCATTATATTGATCTGTGTTCGTCATAGAAGTAAATATTCCTTCTCCACGAAACAAGAAATTTTTGAAACTGTAGTCTAAATTAACAGAAGCCATTGCTAATCCCACAACAGAACTATCTGCTTGTGCAACTAATCCTTGATTATTTCTATCAATCCCATCATACAAAGTCGATTCTGTTTTTCCATAGTAACCAGATAGTCCTAATTTCAATCCTTTTACACCAAAATAAACGATTTTCCCTGTAAAAGAAGGGGTTCTTACAATTGCATTAGATGCTTTCTGACGTGCTCCTCTTATTCCACTTTTTCCTGATAACTTACCTGTCCCATCAAAACTTTTAAACCCATTGACCATATAAAGTTGATATTTTAAACTTTGCTTTTTAAATAAACCTGTAAAACCTATACCCAACTCTCTCCAAGTGGTCGGAATAATGTACTTGTCAACCGCAGGTCGTTCTACCCCATTAAAAAGAGTAGGTTCATGAAATTCATTGACATATCCCATTGGAATCAATAAAACTCCAGCTTTAAAGTTAATTGCAGAATTAAATTTGTAATTGATAGAAGCTTGTTCAATTGAAATTTCATTAATATGCTCAACTTCTATTTCTGTAAAAAATTGAAGCTTAGAATTAAAACGGTATCCCATATAAATGATTACTCGATGCAAATCAGCTGTTCCGTTTCTAAACTTACCTTTTTCAATGGGTGCATTATAATGTGCTTCTCCGTAACTACCAATTGAAAAACCTTTACGCTGATCCATCAAAATACGTTTTGCACCAAAATTTACAGTACTATCTATAAAGACTTGAGCATACGAAAACGAAGTAATAAATATTGCTAAAATAATTAAATATTGCTTTTTCATTTGTGTTATTTTTTTGACAAAGAAAAGCAAGTGATTTATTTCTCACAATACCACAAAAACGGTATTTAGAACTATTCTAAATTAACGACGTTGATTTACAGTTGTTTACAGATTGTTGCCCCGTAAGAATACAAGAATAGTTAAAATTGTACACTTTATTTACAATTAAGAATGATATATTTGAGCATGAAAAAAATTATACTATTATCATTTATCGCCTTTTCTAGTATTTCATTTGCGCAAAATTTTCATGTTGTAGATGATTCAACAGCGTTGATAAAATCAACAGATCAAACTCCTGCTCACTGGTACATCGAAGTTTTTAACGATGTTGAACCAGATTCTTTATTGTTAAGATGGAAAGCTCACACCACTAACGTACCTTCTATATGGCAAATTGATTTAGATGATCAGGATAATTATACTACAAATATTCAAGATGGTGATACAACGGATTTTTATTTACACGCTGGCTTAGCTTTTACTCAAAAATTAATCATTGGCGTTACGCTAAACAATACTCCAGGTGTAGGTTCAATTTATTTTGATTTATACGAACCCTCAAATCCTTCCAATGTTGTTACAATAACTTATCACATGATTGTTACGCAAAGTACAGCAAGTATTATTGAAGTAACAGACAATTCTTGGTTAACTCAAAAAGGAAATACTTTTTCTTTTGAAGAAGATGTAATTGGGAATGATTTACTTATCTACGGGACTGATGGTCGGGAACTATTCAACGGAAAAATTCAAAAAGAGATGGATTTTACTTCACTCGGACAAAATAAAATTGTTTACTTTATTGTTGATGTAAACGGAGAATTTAAATCTGCTAAATTCATTTTGAAATAGCTCCTTAGCCAAAACTTATTTTAAAGCTAATATCCATGGATATTGGCTTTTTTATAACTCAATTCCTTGATTCTTTAAACTTTTTCCAACAGTCCATGCGAAAAATGCGATGTAAACAAAACAAACTACACCCACAATAAAAGAAGCTTGAATTCCAACACTTTCTATGTCGGCAAGTTTACCTTGTAGTGGAGGAATAATAGCACCTCCTAAAATCATCATCACTAAAAATGCTGAACCTTGCGATTGATATTTACCTAATCCCGCTAGAGAAAGTGAGAAGATGCTTGGCCACATAATCGAACAAAACAAACCACCACTTAAAATCGCATACACCGCCACTATTCCAGTTGTTGAAATTCCAATCAATAAAGCAATCGCACCTAAACTACCATATATAAGAAGTGTCTGAACGGGTTTATCTTTTGCCAAATAAAAGGCGATTATTTGAAAAACAACACAGATGATGTACCAATATAGCGGCTGAATATCATAGCCCGCCAAATTAGATACGAAAAGAACAACTCCAAATGCAATTAACGGAACAGTAAACTGAAGCAATAATTTCGTTTGTTTTGATAAATCAAACGCACTGATTGCACCAGTCCAACGACCAATCATTAAACTTCCCCAAAACATGGCAACGAAAGGGGCAATTTCTGAAGATTCATATCCGCCAAATTCGGATTGTTTTAGTAATTCACCTAGATTTGAACCAATCGCAACCTCTACCCCAACATAAACAAAAATGGCTAACATACCCAGCGATAATTGAGGATATTGCATGGCGCCCCAACCTTCTTTCTGTTTTGAACCTTTGAAATAACTGTAAAGCAATCCAATTAGAATGACAATCAGCCCGGCAACCCATCCAATAATCCGTATGCTTTCTTTATCTTCATCTGACCAAGTTAAATTTTCTTTATAAGAATAGAATACGGGTGCGAAGCAAATAATAAGAAACCCTGTTATGAGCACCAAAGTTTTAATGGCTTTGGAAACATCCTCATTCTCCGTTGATGCATCTTCCATTCTACCGTGGGGAACTTTCTTCGAAAAGCCGAATAATGCGGCAACTCCAATAAACAGTCCGCCAACACATGCATACAAAATAATCACTTTGGTTAAGCTCAAAGCTTGAATCATCTCATCAGTGAGAGATGCTGTCGTTCCGAACAAGGCTAAAGAAACAATTAGTGGTCCGATGGTTGTCCCTAAACTATTGATTCCGCCCCCTAAATTGATTCTACTTGCACCTGTTGATTCATCTCCTAAAGCGATCATAAAAGGATTGGCAGAAGTTTGTTGTAAAGAAAATCCTAAGGCAACAATGAAAAGCCCAAGTAACATTCCAGAAAATAAATTCAAATAAACAGAAACAATCATTGCTCCTGCTCCGAGAGCAGAGAATAATAAACCATAAACAATGCTTTTTTTATACCCCCAAGCTCCAACTAAATCTTTTCCAGAGCTTGTTCCAAAAATAAATAAGCCCAATGCTCCTAAGTAATAAGCTCCGTAGAATGCAAAGTCAATTAACTGGCTTTGGAATTGATCTAAATTAAAATAGCTTTTACAGAATGGAATAAAGACACTATTCCCTGCAGCGATAAATCCCCAAAAGAAAAAAACGGTTGTTAATGTCGTTAACGCCCCGTAATTGGTTTTTTTCAATTTTTTTTCAGTCATTTTAGCTGTTTTTTGACCAAAATAATGAGAAATATGGAACTTATTGTATGATTTTCAATAAAAAACAGGACAAAAGAAAGTTGAATTCCCTCTGCCCTGTTTTTCTAACTAAAACGTGAACTTCAAGCTCACTAACAAATTTCTTCCTTGACGGTTAATTTTCATTACATCAAGATGTTCATAGTAAGGAACATTGAATATATTATCCAATGCGATATTTACATCATATTTAAAACGTTTTACTTTAAATGTCTTTCCTGCAGAAAGATCAAATAAGTTAAATTCTCGTGTGGAATTTTCTCCATAAAAATCGTAATCAATGTTATTCTGAGCCATTGCAGTCGTATATTTCAAAGAAAAATTGTACCCTTTCATAGAATATACAATGGTATTTATAGATTTCAATGGTGGAATCATAAACAAAGCCCTGTGTTTATAATCTTCTCCATAAGAAAAAGCATTCATTGAGGAGAAAAAGAAATTCTTATTTATTTTCCATTTAAAACCAACTTCTGCACCAGCAATTATTGCATTATCAAGATTAACGTATTGTTTTACACCTGAAGCTCCAATTGTCATTGCGCTATATTCTGAACTTGGTAATTTTGCACCTGTTATATAATTTTTAAAATAATAGGCAAACACTTTTGTCGTAAGGACTAATTTTTTCAAACGATAATTGGCAGAAATATTAAAATTCCACGACTCTTCTTGCTTAATGTCAGGATTGCCTAAATAATCATAATTATCAAAACGATTAAATAAGTAGAAAGCATATAGTTCTTGTGCGTTTGGTGCACGCATAGCCTTAGCTACACCACCAGAAACAGAAAGCTTTTTATTTAGTTTATAATTTAACTGCGTAAAAACATTAAGCAAATAGTGATTTTTATCTAAATCTCCACTGTAAATACCAGATAAAGTTTGTCTACCCATCTCTGTTGTAATAGAAGATAAGACATAGTCAAAACGTATTCCGGTAGATAATTTCAATTTTTCAGTTATTAATATTTTATCCGATAAATCAATTCCACCAACTGTTCTTCGTGTATCTGGGAGAGTTAACATAAACATTTCTGCTCCAATTAAAGGATACATTGTCATTTCGGCATGTAAATCATTGGAATACCCATTCAGTTTAAATTTCACAAAATGTTTCTTTCCAAACCTCAGAGATGCGTTACTATAAAACCCAAATGTAGATGATGTCCCAGGCATGTCCATGCGCATTGCAATTAATGAATCTGGTCTTTTTGAATCATCCATTGCATGATCAATATAATTGGCATAAATTTTTGACTCAAGAAGATATAATGTTTTACCCGTTTTTTTATAAACGTGTGAAATCGACCCTATTTTAGCATTTGCAAAAGAAACATCCATCGTTAATGCTGGGTATCCGATATCTCTACCATCATCCTGGAGATAATCTAAATAAATAAAATTATTCTCATTCAATGCGAAAACAGAACTAACACCAAAATTGAGTTTTTCATATTGCGAAAAATGAATTTCGCGCCCATTTCCATCCGTATAATTTTGTGATTTTCTATAAATAGAATTTGCCCTAACTGCCCATCTTTTCTTACTTAATTGTATCGATCCTAAGACACGAAAAGCTGAAGCGTTGGCTTCGTAACCTGTACCAATGGTTCCTGAAACAAATTTATCTGCACCTAACTTGGCTTTATTCAATTTGAAATCAAAACCACCCCCAATACTTGCTCCAACTTGCTCAGAGTTTGGACCTAATTGTAAACGTATAGAACTCAGATTATTGGGTTCAACATAAGAACTAATTGGGTCCATATGGTCAGTACATGCTCCAAATATTTGCATTCCATCGACCGTAGTATTAATTTGACTTGGATTTAGCCCTCGAATAATCGGTTCTTGTGCATAATTTCCACGTTTGATTAATGATACACCATTGATGTTGTATAGCATTTTATCAATTAAAACCTGAACGTTGTCTTTCTGTTTGAACTCTAAATTATCCTCGTTTAATTTATCTCCATGTACAGTAACTTCTTGAATCAAAACATTACTATGCTCAGTACTATCTGTTTGAGCACTAGCTATTGTTGCATAGCCTAACAGAAGAGTAGTAATTATTATTCTTCTCATATCAAAATAGAATGTATCATCACGCACACGGTACAAATTACCGTGTGCTGATGAAGAATAAATAACTAAGATTTAAAATAAGATGTCTAAGAATGCATCCGAATGAATTTCAGTACCATTTTGGTTCAACTGAAGGTGTAGTCTCCAATCTCCTGTCATTGTAAAGTTAACTTCACCATTGTAATGACCATTTCCAACATGAACAGGATCAATATTGTTTGGAGAACCATGGTTCATAGAAGTCATCCAAGGAGTCATAACCATTGTAAAATCAGTAACTGCTGGGAACGACATCATACTTGCTTTTGTATGTAATAAAAATTCAACATCATTCATTCCAACATTCCACGTTACCGGGCGAAGAAGAGAAACGATATATGTGACACCATCTGTTCCTGTATAATTTCCAACTACCTTAGTTGGTGAATCAGCAATATTTAAAGTAAAAGTTGCTAGATTACCATTAACACTAACGCCTAAGGTCCAAGTTCCACCCATAGATGACATTGTATAAACAACATAACCTTTATATTTATTTATTGTGTTGTCAAATGTTGGATTAACAAAAGGACAAGCATGTTGCATTGTGCCCATATCCATTAAAGGTGCAAATTCTACTGTTGCATCTTCAATGGCATTTCCTGAAGCATCTTTAACAGTTACATACATATTCTCGTATCCTGTTGATAATTGAGATTCATCAGCATATAAGGTTACAGTTTCATTGTTACTTGTAGTTGCCGTAGCTATTTCTACTTGTGTTGGAGCTGGTGTTCCTGGTGTTGTAACTACTGTCTCATCATCATCTTTATTACATGATGTAAATACTAATGCACTCATAAGTACTCCTACTATAATTTTTTTCATTTTAATTGGTATTAATTGTTTTATTATATTTTTTGAACGATGTTCGGTTTCACATTCAATAATGTGAATAAATAATATATTTCTGATGGGATGTTTTTAATCGTTGTGTTATTATTTTCGATAACAGATAACAATATCATACTGAAACTAACTTATCGTTAATTACAATCACATCAAAGAATATTCAAGAAATAAAACCAATTAACAAGGCGGATGAAAAACGGAGCCACTGTAACCAACGACATCTTTTGTTAGATAATGGGAAGTTTTTACTTTCTCTGAGTAAAGTTGTTCTTCTTCCAAAACAATTTCAACATCTTCATTCTGGAAGAATAATACATTTTCAGAGATGACGATTTTATCTTCGTGCTCTTTCTTGGTGTCTTCTGTCAATTCTTTTTTCAAATGACATTTACCGTTACACTCCAATTCTGGTTTCTCAACATTCTCACAAAGATTTGCCGCAATATAATCCTGATTGTAAAGGAAATTCCCTACAATAATTAACTGATGAAAGGTCTGAACAGTTAACAAGATAAAAAAGAAATATGCGAAAGCTCTTCTCATTACTACAAAAGTACAACGTTAGTGTTTACTAATATATGACAAAAGTCATAAATTGACTATTTTGAGAATAATTTTCCAAAAAGACTTTT
>JAJRQQ010000063.1 GCA_024280155.1 Bacteroidota bacterium | reverse complement strand
GTGCCACATTCTGTTTTTCTTCGCCCAGCTTTATAGCGTTGAGCTTAAAACTTGTTGTAAATTTTCTTCTTGACATATTTTACTAAGTTAATTTATACAATTGTATCTTAACTCAGTGTCCAACTTTTTATATCACATCCATTGATTGAATTTTTACAAGTAACATATCCTTTGATTGTTTGTACTGCTCTGTAATTTTTATTTAAGTTAATGAATTTATCAAAATATTCAATCACACTTTCCTGTTCTAACTTATGATTAGTTTTCTCATCCGTTCCTTCAATGGTTTGAATTAATACTTCTTTAGTCAGTAGCTTTTTAAGTAGGAAATGTTTTCTCCAAACTTCTTTTATATTATAATACATTTCATCAATTGAGCTATTAAATTCAATTGAATTATTATAATCTTCATTTTTTTTATTTGGTATTATTCGCTGTAACGAACTATCCCAATTGCTCGCCAAAACTTTAACGCCAGGTAAATTTTTTCGAACAATTAATCCATTATCAGTAACAAGAACTGCCACTGGTATTAGTCCTGTCTTTTTAGACTTTTTTTCTTTTCTTAAATAAAATGTAACATTCATAAAATAGAATTTCAGGTTAATAGATAGAAATTGATAAAGTGGGTGTTTGATGGGGTGTTAACCATTCTTTATATTTACCTGAAATTCCATTCAAAACCCGTGGCTACCATAAATATACAAAATATTAATTGAATAAAAGCGTTTATATTTGATTAAAAACCATTGATATTCCCGCCTCGAGTACAAAGTCTTGATAAACACTGTTTTATCAAGACTTTTTTCATTAAACCTGATTCAATATCCATTTTTAAACTTACTTTTGCCCTTATGGCAGGCATTTACATTCACATCCCTTTTTGCAAACAGAAATGCACCTACTGTGATTTTCACTTTAGCACTACTTATCATACTTATCGAAAGGAAATGATTCAAAGTATTCTAAATGAAATTAATGAGCGAAAGAATGAAATTGAAACGATTGATACCATCTATTTTGGTGGTGGAACTCCGAGTATTTTAGAAATAAATGAATTGGACTCTATTATTCAGTCCATCCGATCAAATTTTGAGTGTAATAACATGGTTGAAATAACCCTCGAAGCCAATCCCGATGATATTTCTACATCAAAGTTAAAAAAATGGAAAAAATCGGGTGTTAATCGGTTGAGTATTGGTTTACAATCGTTCAAATCCTTTGACTTAGAATGGATGAATCGTGCACACACTGTAGAGGAATCAGAAAATTGCATTTCTATTGCACAGGAAGAAGGTTTTAATGATTTAACAGTCGATTTAATTTATGGTTTGCCTCAACTTACTTTGAAAGAATGGGAGAATCATATTCAAAAACTCATTGATTTAAAAGTTCCGCATATCTCTGCCTATTGTTTAACCGTTGAAAAACAAACTGCACTCAGTAATTGGATAAAGAAAGGAAAAATAGAACCTGCTAAAGAAGAAATGCAATCGCTACAATTCGAATTATTGGTCGAACTACTTCATAGAAATAATTACGAGCAGTACGAAATTTCAAATTTCTGTAAGCCAAATCATGAATCGAAACACAATTCTGCCTATTGGAAAGGAGAACATTATATTGGAGTCGGACCATCTGCTCATTCTTTCAATGGAAAAGAAAGACGCTGGAATATCGCAAATAATTCAATGTATATCAAAAAAATGAACGAAAGCGAGGATTATTTTGAGAAAGAATTTTTATCCTCTAACGATCAATTCAATGAATTACTCTTGACAGGACTCCGAACAAAATATGGCGTATCATTAAAAAAACTACAATCTTTTACGCAAATTTCAACGAATTTCAACGATAAAATTAAAGAATTCAAGAAAAACAATTGGATGATTGAAAAAGATGAAGTTCTTTTTTTATCCCAAGAAGGAAAGCTAATGGCTGATTATATCACTTCAGAATTGTTCATTGTTTGAATAGAGCGTTTTTAAGACCTGCTATTTTGACTTCATAGACTTATCTATATCCTCCCTTTCAATTTACCGGCACTAAAACTTGTCTTAGTGATTTTCAATCACTCTTCTCCATAGGGAGAGATTAATTCATTTTTCAAACTCACTGTTTTTCCTGTTACTTATAATGCGCTAAATTCATTCTAATTTTATAGTTAAATTGTTTATCGAAGCAAGATTTTTTGCGAACTTTTTTGGTAATGAAAAAAGTGGAAATATAAAAATGTGGACTTAATCGGACACTAATAAAAAAAGAACGAATAAAAAAGAATGTATATTTTAATCGAATACGATTGATTCAAAATCTATTCTTATTTTTACAGTATGGAGAAATTAAGAAATTTTATTGATGGCAACTATCAAGAGCCACTCACAAAAGAATATCTAGAAAATTTTGAACCGGCTACTGGAAAAGTATATTGCATGATTCCAAATTCTGGTACTGAGGACGTTGAATTAGCTGTTCAATCTGCTGAGAAAGCGTATCCAATTTGGTCTAAAATGAGCAATGATGAGCGGAGTAAAATTTTGGTGCGCTTGTCTGAGGGAATTGAAGCTAGAATGGATGAATTTGTACAGGCAGAATCAAGAGATAATGGAAAACCACTTTCGTTAGCCGCTCACGTTGATATTCCTCGTGCAGTTTCAAATTTTCAATTCTTTGCTACGGCAATTCTTCATTATGCTTCAGAATCTCACAATATGGAAGGTGTTGGAATCAACTATACTTTACGAAAACCTTTTGGAATTGTCGGTTGTATTTCTCCATGGAATTTACCTTTGTATCTTTTTTCTTGGAAAATTGCTCCTGCTTTGGCTGCTGGAAATTGTGTCATTGCGAAACCGTCAGAAGTTACACCATACACTGCCTACCTTTTGGGACAAGTTGCTAAAGACGCTGGAATGCCAGATGGAGTTTTAAATATTCTACACGGAGAAGGATCTACTGTTGGCGACGCAATTGTTAAGCACCCAAAAATCAAAGCAATTTCTTTTACGGGAGGGACAAAAACGGGAGAATATATCGCAAGAACAGCTGCTCCAATGTTTAAAAAATTATCCTTAGAATTGGGTGGTAAAAACCCAAACATCATCTTTGCAGATTGTGATTGGAAAGAAATGATGAGTACAACCTTGCTTTCTTCTTTTGCGAATCAAGGTCAAATTTGTTTGTGCGGCTCTAGAATATTCGTTCAGCGCGAAGTTTATGATAAGTTTAAAGAAGAATTCGTTGCTAAAGTTGAAAAAACAGTTGTTTCTTATCCAGCAGACCCAAAAGCAAAATTAGGCGCGGTTGTTTCAAAATCACACATGGAGAAGGTTCTTTCTTATGTGAAAATTGCAGAAGAAGATGGTGGAATTATTCTCACTGGTGGTAAACAAGTAAAATTAGATGCACCCTATGAGAATGGTTACTACTTACGACCAACAGTTATCGAAGGATTATCCTTTGATTGTCGAGCAAACCAAGAAGAAATATTCGGACCTGTAGTAACAATCACCCCTTTCGATACGGAAGAGGAAGTGTTAATGATGGCTAATTCTACCGATTTTGGTTTAAGTGCGACACTTTGGACGTCTAACATCAAAAGAGCACATAGAATGGCGAATGAAATTCAGGCGGGAATCATTTGGATTAATGCTTGGTTGGTTCGTGACTTAAGAACGCCTTTTGGTGGTGTAAAATCTTCTGGCGTCGGTCGTGAAGGTGGTTGGGAGGCATTGCGTTTCTTTACAGAACCGAAAAATGTATTTGTAAAATATTAGTCATAAAAAAAGTACCCTTCGAGAGCCTCAGGGTACTTTTTTTATTTTATAAATAATTTATCTTCTAACTACAATTCTACTTGCAACTCTCGCTTGTTCATTAGATAATTCTAATAAATAAACGCCATTTGTTACATCTGTCAATTGGATAGATAATTCTGTTTGATTAGCAACAATTTCTTGGTAAATAATTCTACCTGATAGATCTCTCACGGTTACAGTAACGTCTGTTGTGAAAACTTCATCCATTGAAACGGTAAAAGAACCGTTATTCGGATTTGGATAAACATTAATCGAAGCAGCATCAAGCTCTTCTAACCCAACATTATGAATTGTAACTCCATCAAGTGTATCAACTCCAGTGTCATTTGGGTCTAACCAATGTTTTAACTGAGAACTAATCGCGGCATCTGTATCCCAAGAAACAGAAAGTCTACCATAGTAATCTGGAGAACTTAAGTTAAAACAAGAAGCGCCACCACCCCAAAGTTGACCGACGATTCTTCCGTTTTGGTCAAATAAAGGAGAACCTGAAGAACCTGGCTCTGTAGTTGTATTTCTATCCCAAATAACCTCCCACTGTGAATTTGGTTCAGAAGACCCCATACCGTTTGCAGAAACCGCAGGATTATCATCGAAAGAAATTTTCTTGATGTCCCCTGATGGATGATGTACACAATGTGTAGTCGTAGGAATAGTTCCAGAATTATCCCATCCTGCGAAAAAAGCACCATAATAAGAAGGAATTGTCGCGATAGAACTTCCCGCTTGAGTCTCTAATCCACCTGTAATTTCAACCAAACACATATCTGAAGGTGTTCTTCTTGCTCTTAAAACGGCCCCAGAAAGAGACATAAAAGAAGGTGAACTACCCGGATTGTTACAAGTTGCAGAGGCCCATTTGAATCTAAAAATCCAAGAAGCAGGAGTAGAATAACAGTGGTTTGCTGTCAAAACATAAGGAATTCCATTATTTTCTGTATTATTAATTACAGCACCTGTACAAAAACCATTCGAACCAGAAACCAACATAATCGTTGATTTAATTTCATCACGAATTGGGTCACCATCAGGACAAATAGAGTTCATGTTACAGCTCCCTGAAGAACCGAAAGCTTTAGCTTGAAATTCAGCAGCCGTTCGGTATCCATGTGTTAGAGTAGAAATCTTTAATGATTTTTTAGCAGATAAATTTTGAGGAGCAACATAGTATTCAACAACCACCGTCTCACCAGGAACTAATTCAGTACCTAACTGACCATCATAAACATGTTTCTTCGTGAATTTACCTAAAATGAATGTTTTCTCAGGATTGAAAACATACAACTCATTTCCTTCTGGAATTTCTAAGTTTTCAAAAGTTAAATTAACCGTTAGAGCATTCTCACATGTTAATGACAATTGCCAAACTTTCCCTCCGTTTGCTATATCTGTCCAAGTTCCAGAATTGTTGAGATTAAAATCAGTGTAATTATTGAAACCAAAACGCCAAGGACTGTCTTTGCGAGCGTCTGAAAGAATATCTTCAGCTTGCAGTACAGAAATGTCAGGTTGAGAAAATGATCTTGCATCCATTACAATAGAGGCAGATTTTGAATTGTCATAAAATGGTTCTCCTCCATCACCCTGCTGGGCATAAGAAGCAAACGATAATAAAACAATTGATAAAAAGTAAAGTGTTTTTTTCATAAAAATTTGATTGTATTAATATTACAGTTTTATAATTCACCGAAAATTACAATAAAAAAATAAGTATTCACATTTTTATTTAGGCTTTAATAGGAATCCTAATCACCTTTTTTTGAAATTATAGCGTAAAACAAAGCGTATTCTAGTATGATTCTTTATATTAGCCTATCATTTTATAATTAGAAAAAAACTATGCGGAATCATATTTTACTTGCCTTTTTATTACTTGCGAATCTTTCTTTCGCTCAAACCATCGAAATTGAACCGGTGACTTTCCCCTATTCTGACATTATTGAATGGAAAGGGATGGGTGCGTTATTGTTAAGTAAAGACCCTTCAGGAATTGAAAAACAAATCAACATCACACTGGTTGGAAATCAACCAACAAGTATTTGGGACCAAAAATTTACGCCAAAGAATGAAGAATACTATTACATTTCAAGTGAGAATGCACGATATGTCTATTTTTTAGACAATCTTGACTTATTCAATGGAAAAGTATATTTCAGTCAACTGAATTCTGCCGGAAATGTTAAATCAACCTCTATTCATCTTGGTAATGCTGTGAAGAAATTAGGAAACTTTGATTATAACAAGTTAGAATTAATTAATGTAATCGTGACTGATAAAGCACTCGTTCATCATTTTCGTTATCAAGATAAAAAAAATAAAAGCGTCGTTGAAATTGCCACTTTCACAACACACCATAATTTCCTTTCTTATGCTGTAGAATTAGGCAGTATAACCTATGAGAGTTTAAAAAATGAAAAATATGGACATTGGGAATACGTTGGTTTTACCAATGACCAAATATTTTTTGCTGCGAGAGATTATCAAGCGAAACAAAATGGTTGGTCTGTGAAAGAATATACGTCTAAGGGGAAATCAAAAACAGGATTCTTTATTTCTTCTCCAGAAAAAATAATTCCAATTGAAAACATTGGTTTCGGGACTACGGGTAGTTACTATTTAGAAGATAAATCCAATTTAGAATTGGGATTATTGACACAAATCAACGGTTTGTTTTACCTTGTCGCTGGTCAACGCTTTGGAGATCATGGTGCACAAATTACTCTTTTCAAACTCGTAGAGAATGAATGGGAGGAATTGAACAATATGAAATTGAATTATTTCATCGAGAAAAAGAATCTAAAACTTGGGGTCTATCCGATGAATGAAGGTGTAGGTTACCATTTGAATCACAATGGATACGATAAAGTCAGTATGATTTATTTTCAGAAAGGAAAAGAAACTCCACACAACGATTTTACAGAAAGAACAATTTATAATCCAAGTAGTGTCTTTGAACGTAAAAAGAAAGAAGAATTTAATGTAATTTTGTCCGATGGCTTTTTACGATTTAATACAAATCAACTTGGAAAAGCGGGTAGTGTAACCTTTGAATATATTAAACAATGATTATTGGAATTTGTGGTGGAAGTGGATCAGGGAAAACAACCTTGTTGAAAAGATTGAGAAGGCATTTTGAAGATTTAAAGCCCAGTCTTTTTATCATGGATAATTATTATCTTCCGATTGATCAACAAGCAAAAGACGAAAATGGTATCTATAATTTTGACCTTCCGACTGCGTTAGATGAGAAACGTTTAACCGAGGATTTGGAAAAACTGAAAAATGGAGAAGAAATTTTGGTCAAAGAATACCATTTTAATTCCCCCCCAGATAAGCACGTATTGTTAACCATTTCTCCTTCTGAGTTAATTATTGCTGAAGGACTGTTTGTTTTTCATTACGAAGGGGTGAAAAAACAGTTAGATTTTTCAATTTTCGTTGATGTTGAACCAAAAACGCAATTGGATAGGCGATTGTACAGAGATCAAGAAACGAGAGGTTATTCTCGTGAGGACATCATTTACCAATGGGAAAACCATGTAAAACCATGTTACGAAAATTACCTTCTTCCGTATCAAGATGATGCTGATTTTATTTTCAGAAATGACTCAAGAGCTGACTATGATTTTGATCGTTTAACGAAAGAAGTTGAGGCGCGATTTAAAACACTTCAATCGATTGATTAATCTATTGAAAAAATATCGAATTCTATTTTCTGCCATTCTTTCAACGATTGCCTTTTTAGGATTCTTTTTTCAAACCTTTACCACTCATCACGAGAGTAAAATACGCCAATTTAATCATGATTTTACAAGTCTTGAAAAACAACTCGACGATGTCATTCGGTACACTGAAAAAGACTTAAAATACAACGAAATCGATGTGCTCTGGAAATCAAAAATTTCCAATAAAAAGGACATTAACGTCCATGTTTATCGCAATGATTCACTCATTTGTTGGAATACGAATCAATTGCCAATTATTCGTTTTGCAAATCTTCATTTCCCAACCGAAGGCGTTTTCCATTTGCAAAATGGTTGGTATTATGCCAAAATAAAACAAGTAGATAATTTTCTGATTTGTGGAAGTTTTCTAATTAAACGCGATTATTCGTATAAGAATTCGGAGTTAATCAATGATTTTAATCCTTTGCTGCCACTTTCTTTCGGTGCAGGTATCAGTTTAGATGAAAATGATGGTTACCCCGTTTTTGATAATCAAAAGAAATATATTTTTTCGATACAACCTAAACCTTATCAAAGCGCAAGCCGAAATGAGTCAATTGTTCTGGCCTTTCTACTTTTTTTAAGCTTTACATTATGGCTTTATTTTATTTCTGAAATTCAACGAAAGTTTAGTCGTATTGTGCAAGTCAGTATTCCTTTATTTGTTGTTATTCTCCGATTTCTTTCACTGAAATACAGTTGGTTTGGTTTTATGCATGGAACCTTAGCCTTTGACCCAAGTTTATACGGGACCAGCAATTGGTTTCCAAACTTTTTTGAATACTTGGTTAATATTTCCATCTTCATTTATCTCCAAAATGAACTGGGTTATTATTTGAAAAAATTGAAAATCAATTCTATTGGTAAAATTACAGCATTAATCTTCTTTGCGTTGTCTTTTCTGCTCTGGGGTATGTTTCTACACCTCACACAAGGTTTAATTGAGAGCTCTTCTATTCAGTTGGTCATCGACGAGCTTTTTTCATTGGATTTCTTTTCTATTCTTGCACTTGCAAGCCTAGGTGTTCTCTTTTATTCCTATTTTATTTTTGTTAGAACCATTATAGATCTTTGCCAGAAGCAACTTATTACAGGAGCGCAAATGGCAGTGATCAGTTTTATCCTCAGCTGTACATTTTTCTTTTATGAAATTTATGCTGGGTATCAATTATTTTTAGCAGCAATCTTCCCAATAATTTTTTATGAGTTGGTTTTATTTATCGTTTATCGGCAAAATAAAAAAAGCCCTTTGGGGGTTGGAATTTTACTCTTATTTCTATTTTCAATTGTAGCAGCTTCTACTATCGATGAATTCAATATTCGCAAAGAAAGAAGTGAGCGAGAACTTTATGCCAACCAACTTATAACGGAGAAAAATATCGTCACAGAAGTTGAGTATGCTCAAACAGCCAAAATACTGAAGAATGATAATTTCTTAAAACGATTTATAAGTGCACCTAAAAAAATCAATAAATCAAGTTTTCAAGAAGGTATAGAACGACGTGTTTTTAATGGTTACTGGGAGCGCTACGAGCTGAATTTTCATCTTTTCGATGAAATACATTTGCCTTTGATTGATAAAGTAAAGGAGAATACTGCACAATTTGATGAATTGAATGAAATTATTGAGCGATCAGGAACACAGTCTGAGGTAGATTCTAACATCTTTTCTATTGAAGATTATACCAAGCAATACAGTTATATCATTAGACAAGAACTGTATGGAAGAAAAGGAAACAAAGCGTATTTATTTATCACTTTAAAGTCAAAAAAAATTCCAGAAGAAATTGGGTTTCCGCGGTTGCTGATTTCATCTAAATCCAATGTTCTCGAATCGTTAGAATCTTATTCGATTGCTCGCTACCATGAAAAAGGTTTGATTACACGATACGGAGATTTTAATTATCCTTCTTCCCCAAAGTGGATTATCCCCAAATAAATCAAGAAAAAAGGATTCTTCAACTACAATGGCTACAATCATTTTGCGCTGATTAAGTCGAACAATGAAATTGTAATTCTTTCCGTTAGAAATAGAACCTTTCTGGATTTTATTACCTCATTTTCTTATCTTTTTACTCTCTACGGGCTATTATTGTTGCCCTTTTTATTTCGTTTAAACACACAGGATAAGTTTAGTAAAACATTGACACTTGCATTAAAAATTCAGATTGTATTAATCTCACTAGTGTTTATTTCCTTGCTAGCTGTTGGGTGGGGAAGTGGAATGTTTGTAACGTCTCAGTATAATCAACTAACCAACGATGTGATTCGTGAAAAGCTTAATTCTGTAGAAACAGAAGTGAGAACTAAACTGGGACAAAACACGACATTAAACATCATAGATGATGGAAATTATTCGCAATACATTCTTCAGAGATTTGCTCGTGTATTTTTTACGGATATCAACCTTTATGATACGGATGGTTATTTATTGGCGACTTCACGACCGAAAGTTTTCAATGTTGGTTTGTTGAGTGAGCAGATGAATCCGGAATCATACAAGCATTTACGGTATAAACGAGAAAGTGAATTTATCCACAAAGAACATATTGGGGAGTTAGAATACTCGTCGGCATACAAACCTTTTTACAACAAAAATGGGGTTCATCTTGGTTACATCAATCTACAGCATTTTGGACAACAAAGAGAGTTTGAACACCAAATACAAAAGTTTTTAGTTGCTATCGTGAATGTTTTCATCCTACTTCTAGCAATATCCATCATTCTCGCCATTTTTATTTCCAATTGGTTAACGGCTCCATTGAGGTTATTGCAAGAAAGCTTTGCAAATGTAGAATTTGGAAAAACGAACGAACCAATTCATTACAACAAAGAAGACGAAATAGGTTCTTTGGTACAAGATTACAATAGAAAACTCGAGGAGTTAGAATTTACCGCTCAGCAGTTGGCGAAAAGTGAAAGGGAATCGGCCTGGAGAGAAATGGCCAAGCAAGTTGCGCATGAAATTAAGAACCCGTTAACACCGATGAAATTGAGTATTCAACAATTGTTGAGAACCTATAATCCAGAAGATCCAAAGAGTGGTGAAAAACTGAAATCTGTTGCGAATTCTATCATTGAACAAATCGATGCTTTAACAAAGATTGCGAATGAGTTTTCCAACTTTGCGAAAATGCCCCTTCCTTCAGAGGAAAGCGTTGACATTATCGCTTTGATCGAGGGAGTGAAAGAGGTTTTTGAAAACAACGAGAATAAAATTTTCATTCACACTCAATTGAAAGAATTATTTATCACCATTGACAAGGATCAATTTGTTCGTGTTTTTAATAATTTAATCAAAAACGCAATTCAATCCATTCCTTCTGAACGAAAAGGGAAGATTGATATTGACATTGCTTTAGAGCAAAACGGACTTTTGGTTTCTGTGACAGACAACGGAATTGGTATTGAAGAAGAAAAACAATCCAAGATTTTTGTTCCTTATTTTACAACAAAAAGTACAGGTACAGGGTTAGGTTTGGCAATGGTACGCCAGATTATTGAAAATCACCACGGAAATATTGATTTTGAAACGAAATTAGGAAAAGGAACAACTTTCTATATTCGGTTAAGGGTTTAAGAAAGGAATTGTATCATGAAAATTTTATACAACATTTTTACTAACTTTGCAACGTTATGAAAATTACAGAAGAAATTGTAGGTCACATTGCGCATTTGGCTCGACTTCAATTCGAAGGAGAGAAAAAAGAAGCAATTACAGAAGATTTAGAGCGAATAATTACATTTATGGAAACACTTCAGGAAGTGGACACCAAAGGCGTTGAACCGCTCGTTTATATGACCAATGAAATAAACCATCTTCGTGAAGACGTTGCAAAAGAAACAGTTACACACGAAGAAGCGTTGAGAAATGCCCCAAAGAAAGATTCAGATTACTTTAGAATACCTAAGGTGTTGAGTAAGTAGGCTTCGATATCTCGACTAGCTCGATGACCTCAGTTCAGTCTGCAATTTCGGCAATTCCGGATTCATTTCTTTCAGAGTATCCAATAAAATAGAGGCAACGGAATACAATTTTGTCCAGTTTTTATCACACGGAATAATATGCCAAGGTATATCATTGCAACGTTCAAAGATGTTTTCATAAAACTCCATGAATTCATCCCAATGTTTTCGAGTTTCCCAATCACCGTCACTGTGTTTCCAGAATTTTTCAGGGTTGGTCATTCTTTCCTTTAACTTTTCTTCCTGTTTCTCATAACTCACATTCAAATAGCATTTGATAATTCGAGTTCCATTTTCTTCCAAGTGTTTCTCAAACTGATTGAGTTGATTGTAACGCTTGTCAATTATTTCTTCATCAATAAAACCATAAACAGAAGGCACTAATATATCTTCATAATGCGAGCGATTAAAAGCTTTAATTTCTCCCTTTTTTGGAGTGTTTTTATGGATGCGCCACAAATAATCGTGTGCCATTTCCTCATCATTCGGTTTTTTAAAAGAATGAACACTTACCCAAGCAGGACTAACTTCCTTAAATAATTCTCTCGTTAAACCATCTTTACCCGATGCATCCATACCTTGTAGAACCAAAAGAATACTTTGTTTTCCTTCTGCGTACAATTTTCGTTGCAAGACAGCAATTTCTTTAAGAATGGATTTCGTTTTCTTCTTTATTTCTTTCTTATTCCAAGAAGAATCTCCTTTTGCATCATGTTTTGAGAGTATGGACATCATATTTTATTTTAAAACGATATAAACAGGTAAGTGATCAGAATAACCGCCGTAGTATTTCCGCCCACCGTAGGTAGAACTTGGTTTTGAACCTCCATCTTTATAGGTGAAGATTAACTCATCGTCATCGAGAATCTCAGCATCATTATCTTCAATCCCAAGTCCTGATTTTTTATCATAAACAGCTTGAGAAATAATAATTTGATCTAAAACATTCCATTCTCTTTGATGTACAGACGTTCCTTCACCATCCAGTTGTTCTTCAAATAATAAATTAATTAAATCGTCGCCACTTTCATAGCCCGCTTCTTTTGCTCGAAGAATTTTATGTAAACTTTTATTGGTTGGATAATCATTAAAGTCACCGAGAATAATAATATTTGCATCGGAGTCATTTTGCAGAATAACATCTACATTTTCACGGAGAATACTTGCTGCCTGAACTCTTCTTGGCTCTGTTTCTTTTTCTCCTTCTCTCCTTGAAGACCAGTGGTTGACAAATACGTGTGTTTTTGTGCCGTCATTAAATTCTCCAAATACATGTAAAATGTCTCGCGTTACAAAACGATCATTATTCGGCATTTTAACAGGAATTTTTTTTGAACTGATGACTTTGAATAAATCGGCATCATACAATAAGGCGCAATCAATACCCCGTCTATCGGGCGATTCGTAATGCACAAATTTATAATTGATATCCGTCATTTCATCTGTTCTAATCAATGCTTCTAATACTTTATAATTCTCTACTTCAGCCAAACCGATAAGCACAGGTTTTTCATCAATCATATTGATTGCCTCAGAGATGTGCTCTAATTTATCTTGGTATCGTTCTTCATCCCATTGATATTCACCAAACGGTGTAAAATCTTTATCATTTTTCTGAGGATCGTGTTTTGTGTCAAATAAGTTCTCTACGTTGTAAAAAACAATCGAACGACCTGTTTTTTCTGATTGATTTGTCATAATTGAAGGTGTATCTTTTGTTTTTTCAGTACTTATTTCTCTATTTTCACAGCTATAGAAAAACAGAAAAGGAATTATTAGTAGAATATTTTTCATTATTTTAAACCTAAAGCTCCGAGTAAACCTCGGGTAATTTTTCCAATCAATCCACCACCACGAGAAGTTGTAGCACCTTTGATTACTCCGTCGGAAAGATTACTCCATAATTTTTCTCTTTTCCGAGCAGCTTTCTTTTCTGCGGCAATCTTTTCTTTCTTCAATCGAGCAATTTCTCTATCTTCCGCTTTAATTCGTCGTGCTTCTTCTGCTTTTAATTTTTTCAATTCAGCAGTTCTTATTTTAGCTTCTTTCTCAGCAATCAATTCCTCGGCTTTTACATTCTCCGATTCAATTTTCTCTTGATGTGCTTTCGTATTTGCCTTATTGATTTTTCCAGTCAGAATTTCATAAGCACTTTCTCGATCAATATCTTCGTTGTATTTTCGTACAAGTTCAGAATTATCAACTAATTTTTTTACTTCGTCTTTTTCGAGAATATCCATTCTTGTCAACGGAGCACGACAAACGGTTGCTGCAAGTGGTGTTGGAATACCTTTATCATTCAAAGCGGTAATTAGTGCTTCTCCAATTCCAAGTTGAGTAATTAAATCTTCCGTTTTGTAATATGGTGATATTGGATAATTCTCTGCTGCTTTTTTAATTGCTTTCCTGTCTTTTTCGGTAAACGCACGCAATGCATGTTGCACTTTCAATCCTAATTGTGCCAAAACATCATCAGGAACATCTACGGGGTTTTGTGTACAGAAGAAGATTCCCACACCTTTTGAACGAATGAGTTTTACGATAACCTCTAATTGGTCCAATAAAGCTTTCGATGCTTGTTCAAAAACAAGATGAGCTTCATCAATAAAAATGCAGAGTTTAGGTTTATCACTGTCCCCTTGTTCGGGAAATGATGCGTAGATTTCTGCCAATAAACTCAACATAAAAGTCGAGAATAATTTAGGTTTACTTTGAATGTCCATTAAACGAACAATCGAAATAATTCCATGTCCATTAGCATCCGTTCGCAATAAATCATTGGGCTCAAAAGAGCGTTCACCAAAAAAAGTTTCAGCACCTTGTTGTTCCAACTCTATGACTTTTCGCATAATGGTATTTACTGTAGATGAGGCAACTGCACCGTATTCTTCAGCAATAATCTCTTTACCATCATTGGCAACATATTGTAAGACTTTGCGCAAATCCTTTAAATCAATCAACGGCAAGCCTTGTGTGTCACAAAAAACGAAAATTAATGAAATCACACTGCTTTGCGTGTCGTTTAGTCCAAGAATTTTAGAAAGAAGCACAGGACCAAATTCAGTCACCGTTGCTTTTAACTTAACACCATCGCCATTGGAAAGTGTCATCAGTTCAACGGGCATTGACATCGGCTCGTAAGGAAGGTTGATGGCTTTGTGTCTTTTTTCAATAAAGCCATTCATTGCCCCAGGAGCTGCTAAACCACTTAAATCTCCTTTGATATCCATCAATAAAGAAGGGATTCCTTTCAAAGAAAGTTGTTCTGCAATGACTTGCAATGACTTTGTTTTTCCTGTACCCGTTGCACCTGAAATTAATCCGTGTCGGTTTAATGTTTTCAGAGGAACCTTGATGTGAGCATCACTCACTGCTTCTCCATCCAACATTGCTCCACCTAACGTAATGGAATCACCCTTAAATGTATATCCATTATTGATGTATTCCTTAAATTCTTGAACTTGTGACATGTTTTTGCAAAAAATTAGAAAAATTTATTGAGCATTCCTGAAATTCCGTCGTCTTTACCGTCTTTGTCATCTCCGCCAAACATATCGGTAAGACCGCCTAGCATTCCTGCTATCCCTCCTTCATCATTCTTTCCATCAGCAGAAAGTTTACCTGTGAATTGACTCATTACACCAGGAATTGCTCCTTTTATTTGGTCTGCAATGTTATCCGGTAAACCTACTTTTTCAATGAGATTCGAAACAAAATCATCTTCGACTTCTTTTTCTAATTTAATATCGTCTTCTGTATTGTCATTTTCAGACAAAAGACTTGACATTTGCTTAGGGTTCTGAGCAAATTTAGATTGAATTGAAGACATTGCTTGTGCAGCAATTGATTTAGCTTGTTCTTCTGAAACACCAACTTTGTCAAGAATGTTTTTTACGGTGTCGTTTTGTAAAATGTCGTTAATATCCATAATTATTTTTTATTTGGGTGAGTACGAATTTAATATTTTAATGACCAACAATGAAGTTTTGGGTTAAAATTCCCAATTAAAGCCTGCAATATCATCAATACATGCCGTTAATAAGTCGATGCTTCCTTGAATATCATCTTTGTGTGCCATCTCGATGACTTGATGTAGATGTCTTGTTGGGATGGAAACTGCTCCGGCTATGGAACCTCCTTCTGTCATTCTTTGAATCCCAGCAGTATCAGTGCCTCCGGCTGTAAGAATTTCAGGTTGCCATTTAATTTTATGTTTATCGGCTGTTTGTTTCATAAACTTCACCATTCGATAATCGCAAATCGTAGCTGCATCCATCAGTTTAATTGCCGTTCCTTCTCCGAGTCGAGTGATTTTCTCATGTTCTGCTGCTCCGGGTAAATCAAAAGCAATGGTTGTGTCTAATCCAAATCCAAAATCAGGATTAATACGCATTGCCGAAACATTTGCTCCACGAATTCCAACTTCTTCTTGTACAGTGAAAACGCCATATAAATCGTAAGGAATTTCTTTTCCTTTCAACCCTCTTAATGTTTCTATGAGAATAAATACTGCCAAACGATTGTCCAATGATTTTCCATTGACACATTCGCCCATTTCGATAAATTCTCTTTCACGAGTAATGGAATCTCCCACATTGATCAGTTCTTTAACTTTATCAACGGGCAAGCCTGTATCTATGAAATAATCGCTCAGTTTTGCAACTTTATTGCGTTCTTCAGGCGTCATCACATGAATTGGTTTCGAAGCCATTACGCCAATCATGTCTTCTTTCCCGTGAATAATGACACGTTGAGCGGTTAATGTTTTTGGGTCAAATCCACCCAAGGTATGAAAGCGAATAAAACCATTGTCATCAATATGCGTCACAATGAATCCAATTTCATCCATGTGTGCTCCGACCATGATTTTTTTACTTTCTTTCCCTCGTTTTATCGCATAAATGTTTCCCATGTTATCGATTTCAACTTCATCAACCAAATCTTATATTTCTGAAAGAATGAAAGAACGAATTTTTTGTTCAAAACCTGGAGCACCTGGAATGGTACAAATCTTATTAAGTAACGCTGTATTTATTGCCATTTTTTTATGTGTAAAATTTTGAAGATAAAGTTAAAAAACCTTTTGAGTTAATTAACTTTGTAGAATGAAAAATAAACTTTTTTTATTAGCGATTATTGTTGGTGGGATTTC
>JAJRQQ010000062.1 GCA_024280155.1 Bacteroidota bacterium | reverse complement strand
TCATTTGTCATTATTCTGACAGTGATTCTATTGAAAAAATTCACGAACGAATCTGCCATTGGTTTGTTGATGAAGTTTGCTGGTTTTACGTATGGTCCATTAATCGGAATCTTTTTCTTCGGGATTATTTTTAAAAGAAGTGTAAAAGATGCACGTGTTCCTTTTTTAAGCTTTATTGCAATCGGATTAACGTTTGTTTTATGGTATTTCTCCGCAGGTGCTCCGGGAGGAATTATGGAAAATGGTATAGCTTCAGGTATATTTGGGAGATATAAATTTGGATTTGAAATTATCATTCTTAATGCAGTGACCACATTTCTGCTCCTATTTATTTTTTCTAAAAAAGAAACAAAATTATCATAGAAAACAGTTTTATTATTCCTATCTTCATACTATGAGAATACAATTGCATGATAATGGGAAGCATCTGGATTTTGCTCCATTAACTTTAACACGACCTGTAGGTAATTTAAGGATTGGTATCTTAACCAATGATGAACGATGGAAGAAACTTTTACCTCAAGCAGAGATAACGTTCGAATCAGAAGACTACCTTTCTGATAAATTTCCTTTTGCTTCAAATGCAATTGTTGTCAATGCGTGTATTATTCCAACACAAGAAATCGCGAATCAAGTAGCAACTCTCAAAGGCAATGAAGAACTTTACTTTGAAGGTGGTTGGATTGCTCGTGTCGGGACGGGAGAAATTCTGAAAAAATACGAGGGCGAACAGCCTGTTGTTTTAGAACATCGATGGGATTTGTTTCAAAAGAATGATGAAGTATTGAGAAGTGATTATGAGTTGTTAACGAAGAATCGAACAACGGTACAACTTTCTTCTACAAATATAATTATCGGTAATCCGAATTTAATTTTTTTAGAGAAGGGAGCGAGAGTAGAAGCCGCGATTTTGAACACAAATGAAGGTCCTATATATATAGGTGAGAATGCTGAAATTATGGAAGGTAGCATTGTACGTGGTGGATTAGCCATGTGTGAATACAGTGTCTTGAAATTGGGAGCAAAAGTTTATGGTGCAACAACACTTGGTCCTCACTGCAAAGTTGGGGGAGAGGTGAATAATGTCATTTTTTACGCTTATTCCAATAAAGGTCATGATGGTTTTTTAGGAAATTCTGTCATCGGAGAATGGTGTAATTTAGGTGCAGATACCAATACTTCTAATTTGAAAAATAATTACAGCTTGGTCAAGGCATATTCTTACCGTACAAAAGAGATAGAAAATACAGATGTGCAATTTATGGGCTTATTCATGGGCGATCATTCAAAATCGGGCATAAATACAATGTTTAACACAGCTACCGTAGTTGGTGTATCGAGTAATGTGTATGGGGCTGAATTTCCACCAAAACACATCGCTTCTTTTTCTTGGGGGCAACATGGGGATCAATATGATTTTCAAAAAGCAATTGTTAGCGCAAATAACATGATGAAACGTCGTGGGTTGGAAATAACAGAGGCGGAAAACAAATTGTTGAAACACATTTTTGACAATAAATAAGACAAAATAGCAGTAAAATTTCATTGGCACATACTTTGAAATAGTGTGTAAGCTAAAAAAAAACAATCAATTTCAAATCAGAAAATTGGTTGCTGACACTTTGGCGTATAAATAGAAAATATGAGTAACTTTTTTGATAAAAAAACGATAAATTTCTCAGGTCTTGATCAAGATGCTGAATTCATCCCTTTAATTACAGCAGAGGATGAAAAAAACATGAACAATGCATCTTATCCAGATGAGTTAGCACTATTGCCTCTTCGAAATAATGTACTGTTCCCTGGGGTTGTTATTCCAATTACGGTTGGACGTGATAAATCCATAAAATTAATTCAAGAAGCGAATAAAGGTTCTAAAATAATTGGGGTTATTTCTCAAAAAAATCCTGAAGTAGAAACACCAGAATTCACAGATCTTCATTCTGTAGGAACTGTGGCGCAAATAATTCGCTTATTTAAAATGCCAGACGGCTCATCGACTGTTATTATCCAAGGGAAAAGGCGTTTTGAGATTACACAACCTCTACAGACTGTTCCATACATGAAAGCGCAAGTAAAAATGTTGACAGAGGAAGAGGTGGATCAGGAAGATGAAGAATTGAAGGTGATGTTTTCTACCATCAAGGATTTAGCTTTGCAAATAATTCAAGAAAGTCCAAATATTCCTTCTGAAGCTTCTTTTGCAATCGGTAATATTGATACGCCAACATTTTTAGTGAATTTCATCTCTTCTAATATGAATGCCGATGTTTCTAAGAAACAAGAAATGTTGCGTGAAATGGACTTAAAAAAACGTGTGACGCTTGTTCTTGAACATCTTACATTGGAAATTCAGATGTTGGAAATGAAAAACGAGATTCAATCGAAAGTTCGAAAGGATATTGATCAACAACAACGAGAATACTTCTTGCATCAGCAAATGAAAACCATTCAAGATGAACTCGGTGGGAATCCTCAAGATCAAGATGTACTTGAAATGAGAGATAAAGCAATACAGAAAAAATGGTCGAAAGAAGTTGCGGAAGTTTTCAAAAAAGAATTGATGAAGTTGGAGCGAATGAACCCGCCAGGGGCTGAATATACCGTTCAACTGAATTATTTAGATACAATGTTAGAATTGCCTTGGAATGAGTTTTCTAAGGATAATTTAGATTTAAAAAGAGCCGAAAAGATTTTAGAAAGAGATCATTACGGATTGGAGAAAGTGAAGAAAAGAATTCTAGAATATTTGGCTGTGCTGAAACTGAAAGGAAATATGAAATCTCCAATTCTTTGTTTTTACGGACCTCCAGGAGTTGGTAAGACTTCTCTTGGGAAATCAATTGCAGAAGCTTTGGGAAGAAAATATGTTCGTATGTCTCTAGGTGGTTTACACGATGAATCTGAAATTAGAGGGCATCGAAGAACATATATTGGTGCAATGCCAGGACGTGTGATTCAAAATATCAAGAAAGCAGGGATAAGTAACCCCGTTTTTGTTCTCGATGAAGTGGATAAATTAGGTCGTAGTAATCATGGAGATCCTTCTTCAGCTTTACTGGAAGTTCTAGATCCAGAACAAAATGCTGAATTCCACGATAACTACATTGATACGGAATACGATTTATCACGTGTGATGTTTATCGCAACGGCAAATAATTTAGGCGAAATTCAAGGTCCTCTTCGTGATCGAATGGAGCTAATCGAAGTCAACGGTTATACAGTTGAAGAGAAAATTGAAATTGCCAAACGACATTTGTTGCCAAAACAAATTAAGTTACATGGAATTGCTAAGAAGGATATTCAAATCGATAAAAAAGCTTTAGAGAAAATTGTCGAAGAATATACAGGAGAATCTGGAGTGCGTGGATTGGATAAAGTGATTGCGAAAATTGTACGTAATCGTGCACGTCAAATTGCCATGGAAGAAGAATTCGTAACGAAAGTGACTTCAAATGATTTGTTTGATATCCTCGGGTCGGGACATGGAAAAACAAAATACGGAAATAATGATGTTGCTGGAGTTGTAACAGGACTTGCTTGGACCAGCATAGGTGGAGATATTCTCTTTATAGAATCTTCAATTACGAAAGGAAAAGGAAAACTTACGTTGACAGGAAATCTTGGTGATGTAATGAAAGAATCGGCAGTGATTGCATTGGAGTATTTGAAATCTCACAGTGAGCTAATTGGCTTGGAACAAAGTGTATTTGATCAACACAATATTCATGTACACGTGCCTGAAGGAGCGACTCCTAAAGATGGACCTAGTGCGGGGATTACAATGTTGACTTCTTTGGCTTCAAGTTACTCGCAAAGAAAAGTGAAGAAAAACCTTGCAATGACAGGTGAAATTACCCTTCGTGGAGATGTTCTTCCAGTAGGAGGTATCAAAGAGAAAATTCTTGCAGCAAAAAGAGCGAAAATCAAAGAGATTATTCTTTGTGAAAAGAACAGGAAAGACATTGAAGAAATCAAAGCAGATTATTTAAAAGGTTTAACGTTTCATTATGTAACTAAAATGGATGAAGTTCTTGAAATCGCTCTGACAAAAACAAAAGTGAAAAATCCAAGGCTGATAACTGTTTAATACAGTTCTGATGTAACCTTTTAGCTGTTTTTTCGATATAATATAATTGGGTATGAATTTTGATTCTGCCCAATTTTTTAATTTATACAGTGAACCCAATGGTAAAATATATCTTCTTTTTTCTTACGTTTTTGTTTATTTTCTCATCCATTGCTCAAGAAGAATATGAAGCTTGTCTTCCTCCTTCAAAAAAAGTGAAGAAATATTTGAAAGCAGCCAGTGAAGCAAAAGATGCACGAGCTGCTGTTGAGAATTTTAATGCTGCAATAAAATTAGATGAAGAAAACGCAACAGCTTACTATGAATATGCCATGTATGCTTATACCTCAGGATTAAAGTACTACAAAACCTATCCAAATCCAGCAAGAGGTGACAAAAGTTTTCAAAAAGCAGAAGATATGTTCCGACTTGCATTGGATAATTGTGATGATTTTCATGCCAACTGCTCTTATTATTTAGGTGTCATTAATTATGCCCAAAATGACATGCCAGAAGCAATCAAGTGGTTCAAAGTTTTTAAAAATTACAAACACAACGATACCGACCGATATCCTGAAGATTACTCGAAGAAGTTGGCTGATGTAAATGAGGTCTTGGAAGATTTAGAAAGGGACCAGAAAGTGAAAGAAACGGTTGTTGAATTTGAACCTAAGTTGGTGAAGAATGTGAGCACAAATAATCACGAGTATTTTCCGATGATTTCTCCTGATAATGAATTGATTTTTTATACTCGAAAACTTAATCGACAAAAATTAGGAGATATTCAATCAAATGTTGTGGAGGAAATCACTTTTTCTAAAAGAAATTCTGTTCAGTCTGATTTTGATGGGGGGCAACCACTAAAATATCCTTTCAATGATGGAACTTTTCAAAGTTTTGGTGCTTCTACTCTTTCTGTGGATAACAAAGAAATGATTGTGTGTGCATGCCAGAAAACAGAAGTTTATGGACAATCATATATGAATTGTGATTTATACATGACAAAATACAAACGAACAGGAGAAAAAGGAAAAGAATTTGCTTGGACACCTCTTGAAAACTTAGGAAGTAAAATCAATACACATGATGGATGGGAAGGACAACCTTCGCTTTCTGCAGATGGAAATACTTTGTATTTTACGGTAAATCGACCAACTTCACGTAACAATGATATTTATGTGGCTGAACGTGATGAGAACGGAGAATGGAGCAATGTTCGTCCTTTTGATATCGTAAATACAGCCGGTAAAGATAAATCGCCATTCTTGCATCAAGATAGTGAAACCTTGTATTTTGTCTCTGAATCAACCAAAGACCGACCGGGTGTTGGAGGTTTAGATATTTTCTATATCCGAAAAGAGAATGGGCAATGGACTGAACCTAAAAATATTGGTTACCCAATTAATTCTTCTGCAGATGAATTAGGATTGTTTGTTTCTATCGATGGTGAAGTGGCCTACTTTTCGTCGCATATTGGTGGAAAATGGAATATTTATTCTTTTGAATTGTATGAAGAGGCACGACCGCAGTCTGTAGCTATCATAAAAGGTGAGTTGAAAGATCCTTTTGGTGAACCTGTAGAAAATGCAACCATTGAGATAACTTATGAGAATTCTGACGAAGTAACAGAGGTGAAAGTGAATGGTGATGATGGGCGATATGCTGCAATTATAAAAACAGATGTCAAACAAGATGTCATGGTGACAGTGAAAAAAGAAGGTTATGCGTTTGATTCAAAAGTGATCGAAAAAGAAGAAATTGAAAAAATCGCTAAAGCCAAAAGTACAGATGGAAAACAAAAATCTGTAGAAATTAAAGGCAAAAATCTTGATGTTAAAGAATTGAAAGTCGGAGAGGCTTATACCATTAATGATATCTTATATGCGACGAGTTCTTCTTTCTTAAATTCTCGTTCAAAATTTATTCTTCGTGGATTTGCCCGATTCTTATTGGGAAATAAAAATATTTCTGTTGCTATTCAAGGTCATACAGATGATTTAGGTGATGATGCTGAAAATTTAATTCTTTCTGAAGAAAGAGCAGAAGCCGTGAAGAAATATCTGATAAGTTTAGGAGTTGACGAGTCAAGATTAACATCTAAAGGATATGGCGAAACGATGCCAAAAGTTGAAAATTCTTCAGCAAGTAATCGTGCGAAAAATAGACGAACAGATTTCGTGATTGAAGGATTGTAGAACAAAAAGCTAAATGACATTTTGATTTGTTTTTTTTGGTTGCTTTAATTTTTGACTGTTTTTATTTCTATCTTTACTCATTCAGTAAAACAATGACTTATTATTCTCCATGATAAAAAAAAATACTTTAATTTTTTAGCAATTACTCTTCTTGGTGCTTGTACATTTTTTTTCGTGTGGGGACAGTCTTTTTCTTCGGAGATAACACCATCAAAAGTAAAATCGGTTCGTTCTAATGTTCCTTCTTCTGCTGAAATAAAAACCATCAATTGGGTGGATAATCAATTAGCGAATATGTCGCTTCGTCAGAAAATTGGACAGTTTTTTATGGTGGCTGCCTATTCAAATAAAGGTGAAGAGCATTTTAAAACCATCGATTCTCTTATTTTAAGAGATAATATTGGAGGATTGATTTTCTTTCAAGGTGAACGTAGCAATTTAGAAGAAGCGATTAATCGTTTTCAAAAGCAAAGTGACGTGCCATTGCTGATTGGGATGGATGCTGAATGGGGAGTGAGTATGCGCCTTTTTGGTGAACGACGTTTTCCATATAACTACACATTAGGTGCAGCCAATAATCCAAAGTTGACAGAGAAAATAGCAATGATGATGGGGCAAGAATGCCGTGAGTTAGGTATTCATCTTAATTTTGCACCTGTAGCCGATGTAAATAGTAATCCAAATAACCCGATCATTGGTTTCCGTTCTTTTGGTGAGTCGCCTAAAGATGTTGCTGCTCAAGTGACGGCCTCTGTTAAAGGAATGGAGAAGCAAGGAGTGATGACAAGCATAAAACATTTTCCAGGTCATGGAGATACAGATGTTGATTCTCACAAAGATTTACCCATTGTAAACAATAGCTACAAACGAATAAATTCCATCGACTTTTTTCCTTTCCGAGCAGGGATTCTTGCGGGAGCTTCTACAGTGATGATTGGTCATCTTGATGTACCTGCCTTAGACCCTTCTGGTACGCCTGCGAGTTTGTCAAAAGTTATTATCGGTGATTATTTGAAAGGAGAATTAGGGTTTAAAGGGTTGGTTGTGAGTGATGCACTCGGAATGAAAGCTGTAGCAGACCGATATGGTAAAACAGAAGTGGTCGTTAAAGCTTTTCAAGCAGGTTGCGATATTCTTCTTTTTCCTAAAAGTGTACCTGATGCAATCGATGCTATTGTTGAGAAAGTTGAGAAAGGTGAAATTCCAATGACTGAAATTGATGAAAGGTGTCAAAAAATACTGAGAGCAAAGTACAAAACCATTATTCACCCAAAGAAAATGAAATCTTTTACGAAGGGAGAAATCGAATGGGCAAAGAAAAAAGTGTATGAAAACTCAATTACCATCTTACGTAATGAAGATGATTTTTTGCCGCTCAAACGTTTCAATCAGAAAATTCTGCATGTAAGTATCGGTTTACATGATACACCGATGGTTGAGTCAATGAACTTGACGCATAAGGTGGATTATCTTCATTTTTTTACGGGAGAAGAGGCTTTGCGGAGAATTGGTCATCGCTTAGAAGATTATGATGTAATTATCACTTCTATTCATGCAAAACGTGTTTCCAAGCGAGGAGATTATGGAATGCCAAAGGGGTGGCGGAAATGGTTGAGTAACTTGCCAGAAACTAAAAAATGTAATTTAACCTTAATGGGAAATCCTTATGTGTTAAACGATGAGGTAGATTTAAGTAAGCTGAAATCCATTGTTATTGGGTATGAAAACAATGATCTGGCGAATGATAGAATGGGGCAATTCTTAATGGGAACTTTTACAAGTAAAGGTCATTTGCCTGTTAGAATAAGTGAAGAATTTAAAAGAGGTGTAGGAATTATTGTACAATCAGGAGGGCGACTGAAAGAATCACAACCCGCAGAATTTGGTATTAATCCGAAGAAATTAGCGCAAATCGATACGATTGTGTGGAATGGAATTAAAAATGGAGCTTTTCCAGGTTGTCAAATTGTTGTAGCGGTAAAAGGGAGTGTGATTTATCGTAAATCATTCGGAAACCAGACCTATGATTCTCTTTTGCCAATCAAAAATAAAGATGTGTACGATATTGCATCTATTACAAAAATAGCATCCTCTACATTGTCCCTGATGCACTACAATACGACCGAAGAATTGAATTTGAATATGAAGTTAAGTGATTTTATTCCTGAAATTACGCAGAATACGCCCTATAATTCATTGCAATTGCGTAAAATGTTGGCTCATCAAGCAGGATTGAAACCTTGGATTCCATTCTACGTGAAAACAATGAAAAACGGGCAACCTTCTGATGAAATTTATGCGAATGATTCTTCTTCAATTTTTAACACACCCGTTGCGAGTAATTTGTGGGTAAAGGGAACGTATACGGATTCTATTTATGCGAGAATTTTAGCAACACCGTTGAGAAGGTCTAAGAAATATAAATATTCAGATTTGGGGTATTATTTCATCAAAAAAATCATCGAAAAGAAATCTGGAGTTACATTAGACCAATACGTGACAACAGAATTTTACCAACCACTTGGACTGGATAATCTTCGTTATTTACCACGAAAATATTTTCCTTTAAGAAGAATTGTTCCTACTGAAAATGATACGATTTTTAGAAAAACATTGATTCATGGATACGTTCATGACCAAGGAGCAGCGATGATGGGAGGAGTTGGAGGTCATGCAGGATTATTCTCTAATGCTAGTGATTTGGCCCAGTTGATGCAATTATTTTTAAATAAAGGAAGTATGGGAGGAATTCAGTATGTCTCTCCTCAAGTTATTGAAGAATATACGAGCTGTCAATATTGTCCAAAGAATAGAAGAGGAGCTGGTTTTGATAAGCCAACTCGAAATTTGAGTGGAGGTCCAACGTGTGATTTAGTTTCCTTAAAAAGTTTTGGTCATTCAGGATTTACTGGGACAATAGTTTGGGCGGATCCGAAGAATGAAATTAATTATGTTTTCTTATCGAACAGAGTTTACCCTGATGCAGAGAACTGGAAATTAATCCGGATGAATATAAGAACAGATATTCAGCGAGTGATTTATGAAGCTGTAAATTCTGCTAAAAACTTGTAAGGAATCCAATATTAAGAAGTCAGATGGTGGAGATAAATAAGTTTTAATTTATAACTTTGAGAAATAACCAAGCGTAAATGAAAATAGGAATTGTTTTGTATCCGACTTATGGTGGGAGTGGAATTGTAGCGACGGAGTTGGGAAAAGCACTTGCAAAAAAAGGGCATGAGATTCATTTTATAACCTATTCTCACCCCGTCCGATTAGGAATGTTTACAGAGAATGTTTTCTATCATGAAGTAAAAGTTTCTGATTATCCTTTGTTTCAGTACGAACCTTATGAAACGGTTTTAGCAAGTAAAATTGTTGATGTTGTGAAGCATACAGGATTAGATTTATTGCATGTTCATTATGCTATACCACATGCTTCTGCAGCATTTATGGCAAGGCAAATACTAGAATCACAAGACATCTACATCCCGTTCGTCACGACGTTACACGGCACAGATATTACGTTGGTAGGGAAAGACTCTTCTTTTGAACCTGTGATTACTTTTTGTTTAAATCAGTCAGATGCTGTAACGGCAGTTTCTGAAGATTTGAAAAAAGATACTTATTTGCATTTTGATACAGAGAAAGAAATTCACGTAATCCCTAATTTTATTCCTGTACCAAAGGATAAAGTTATTGTTGCGCAGTCTGTCCGGAGAAGGTATGCAAAAGATAATGAACCCATTCTTTGTCATGTTTCAAACTTTCGAAAAGTGAAAAGAGTACAGGATGTGATAAAGGTTTTTGCTAAAGTAAACAAAGAAAAAAAATCAAATTTATTGTTGGTTGGAGATGGACCGGAGAGGTATCATATTGAAGAACTTTGCAGAGAATTAGACCTGTGTGATAGAGTAAAATTTTTGGGTAAAATCAGAGATGCGCGTCACGTATTAGAAATTTCAGACCTTTTTCTTTTGCCTTCAGAGACGGAAAGCTTTGGTTTAGCTGCGTTGGAAGCAATGGCAGTTGGTGTTCCTGTTATATCTTCAAATACTGGTGGGATACCAGAAGTTAATCTTCATGGATACTCTGGCTTGTTGTCAGATGTTGGTGATGTGGATGATATGACAAAAAATTCGCTAGAAATCCTTTGTTGCAATGAAACACATGAAAGGTATAAAGAAAATGCCATAGAAAGAGCTCGTCAGTTTGATATTCACAAGATTGTGAGTGAGTATGAAGGCTTGTACGAGAGAATATTGTTGAGTAAGCGATTAAAGTGTTAATCCAAAACAATTGCGAAGTTCAGTCAATTCTTTTACTTTCTTTGTACTTCCTGATTGCTGAAACGATGCAATTAAATTAGTTAACATCCTGACAATGATTGAAGAGTTCGAGCAAGGTTCGTAAAATTCTCTCGATTTGTTTTTGTCTAAATTTTCTAAAAAAGCATCAATTTCGTAACGATCAAAAATATTTCCTTTAGAGAAAGGGTTTATGTAAAAAAGAACACCGTGTTGACTTTCTTTTTTATTTTCAGGGATGATCCCTTTTTCATCAAGATAGGCAAGGACAAAATGGTTGGGAAGATTTACGCCAAAAACAGGCATATCTAATGATTGGGCAATGATAGAATAGATGAGTGATAAAGAGAGTGGGTTGCCTTTTCTAGTTTCTAATACTCGATTAATGAATGAGTTATTGGGGGAGTGGTAATTTTTAGAATCACCTTTAAATGAATGTTTTTCAAAGAAAATTCGGTTAAATATTTGAATTTTCTCAAAAGATGTTTGAGCATTGTTCATTTCTAACCAGATATCTTTTTTTATAGTATCGATTTGCTCTTTGATTTCTTCTTCATTGAGAGAAGGGTATTGGTATTTAGAAATAATAATAGCACCTTCTAATAAATCTTTTTTCGTAGAATTTATCCATGTGATTAACTCATCTTTCACGACGTTAAACTGTATATCATGAATGATTGTTTCAATTCTCGATTGAAAAACTAATCCATAATCATCCGTTTCCCATGAGTTTTCTAGAAAAGAAATCACTTTTGTACCGTGCGACATCAACTGATCTCGGACGTGTTCAAATATGTGCTCATCTGGATCATCGATAAGTTGGATGAGGGCTTTTATAGAGTTTTCATTTTTCACTACAACAAAGATATCCTACAATGTCATGCAAATCAGAACGATAGAAAATACTTTTGAGGTCGAAAATGTTAATAGCTGACGAGAATGAATTTAATTTCTTAAATGGAGGTGGTGTTAATGCTTTGTTTGTTAGGTCGTGAATTTAAAAATGAAACCTTGTATGAAAACTTCCGTTAATATATGCACGGATCAATTTTTAACACTTACAGGTTAAGAAAAAAAGAAGGAGTTACTTAGGTGGCTCCTTTTCTTATTGCATCAGTTTTGTGCATCTCGCTGGAGGTTGGGTTGGACGCATATTTTCTTTTGCGACAAATACTAGGGTTGTCGTAGCGATAGCGATTAATTGATTGGTTTCGTTTGTTATTTCGTAAGAAAAATAAATTCTCGCTCCTTTCACTTCTGTTATCGTTGTTTTGATTGTGAGTAAATCGTCGTATAAAGCAGGTTTCTTGTATTGAATGTTTAATTCTGATACGGGAAGCATATAACCGTCTTCTTCGAGTTGTTTGTAGCTCATTCCCAAAGACCTTAGTGTCTCTACACGTCCAACCTCAAAGTATTGGGCGTAATTACCATAATAACAGTATCCCATTTGATCCGTTTCTCCGTATCGAACCCTGAGTTCTATGTTGTGTGAAAAATTCATTGAATTTGTTTATAAGTGTATAATTCAAAATTAATTATTCATTCTTAATTGGCCGTATTTTATGTACTTTTTATTATCTTTGTTCAGGCGATGTTTTAACTAAGTTTACTTATCGTATTGATTGCTAAATGATTATTTTTGAAATGCATTTCCCCGTGCCAAAAATAACGTTTAAAAAGTTTTTCCCATACTGTAAAACTTTTTAAAAAGTCAACCCCTAAATCATTTTTTTCTTAACTTTTTTATGTGAATATTTGTACTATCGATTTAATGAATGAATTGCCATGCTATTTTAACTGACTGTGAATTCTTTTTTCGATATTATTTTTATTAAAACAAACTAACTAACATGAGTAAAAATCACGAGGGAATCTGGGAATCTTGTTTAAAAGTAATTAAAGATAATGTTTCTTTACAAGCTTATAAAACATGGTTTAATCCTATAGTTCCTGTTAAACTAGAGAACAATGTTTTAACAATCCAAGTCCCATCTCATTTTTTTTATGAATGGTTGGAGGAAAACTATATTCTTTTGTTGAAAAAAGTGATTCAAAAAGAGATGGGGAAAGAAGGTCGTTTGGAGTACAGTATTATTATGGAAAATAATACGACCAAATCTACACCTTATACAGTTAAGTTACCTGCGTTGAATAGTAAGAACTTGAAAAATGCACCCATTTCGATGCCGTTAGATATTAACGAAAAACAAATTCGAAATCCTTTCATTATTCCGGGATTGAAAAAAGTGAATGTTGATTCAAATTTGAATCCTTCGTATTCTTTTGATAATTTCGTTGAGGGTGATTGCAATCGATTGGCCAGAGCTTCTGGTTATGCTGTTGCGAATAAGCCAGGAGGAACTGCCTTTAATCCTTTGTTGATTTATGGTGGAGTAGGTTTAGGGAAAACACATTTGTCTCATGCGATAGGTATCTCGATTAAAGATCAATTTCCGAACAAGACTGTTCTTTATGTAGGTTCAGAAAAATTTGCGCATCAATTTATAGATGCGATAAAGAATCAAACAACAAACGATTTTATTCACTTTTATCAAATGATTGATGTGTTAATCATTGATGATGTTCAATTCTTCTCTGGAAAAGAGAAAACTCAAGATGTATTCTTCCATATATTTAATCATTTGCACCAAAATGGAAAACAAATTATTTTAACGAGCGATAAACCACCTGTTGAAATGAAAGGAATGGAGCAAAGGTTAGTGTCTCGCTTCAAATGGGGATTGTCCGCTGATTTATCAGCACCAGCACTGGAGACTAGAATGGCGATTCTTGAAAAGAAAATGTACGGAAATGGTATTGAGTTACCAAAAGATGTTACTGAATATTTGGCTTATTCAATTAATACAAATGTTCGTGAAATGGAAGGAGCTCTGAATACACTTCTTGCCCAAGCATCATTGAATAAAAAAGTAATTACAATTGAATTAGCGAAGCAGATGGTCGATAAATTCGTCAAGAATACGGCACGTGAAGTTTCAATTGAATATATTCAGAAAGTTGTTTGTGATTACTTCGATTTGGAGTTAGAGATTTTAAAATCTAAGACGAGAAAAAGAGAAGTGGTGCAAGCAAGACAAATTTCCATGTATTTCTCAAAAATAATGACGAAATCTTCATTGGCGAATATTGGGGCACATTGCGGCGGGAAAGATCATGCTACTGTTCTTCATGCTTGTAGGACGGTTCGTAATTTATCAGAAACAGATAAGCAATTTAGAGCTTACCTCGAAGATTTAGAAAAGAAATTAACAATACAATAAAAAGAAACTCCAGTTGATTATTTCAGTTGGAGTTTTTTATAACCGAGAATCTAAATTATTAAATTTTAATTATGCAAGAAAATATCTTATTGCCCGCAATTATAACAATCATCATATTTATTTTACTATTCAAATCAGTTTTAATGGTGAAAGAACAGTCGTCATACGTCATTGAACGTTTTGGTAAATTCATTAAAATTGCTCCTTCTGGTTTAAGTTTTATTATTCCTTTCATTGATGTGAAAGCTGCGGTAGTTAACCTACGTGTTCAGCAGTTGGACGTGACGATTGAAACAAAAACCCATGATGATGTATTTGTTAATCTACAGGTTTCTGTTCAATATGCTGTACGGCGTGAAATGGTGAAAGAGGCATTCTATTCTTTAGAGAATCCTAAAAATCAAATTGCATCTTATATTTTTGATGATGTGCGTGCAGAAGTTCCTAAGTTGGAATTGGATGATGTTTTTGCAAGAAAAGATGATATTGCAGTGGCGGTACAGCAGAATATTGCAAATAGTATGGGGAAATATGGTTACAACATCATTAAAGCTTTGATAACAGATATTGACCCAGATCATAAGGTGAAAGAGTCAATGAATAGAATTAATGCAGCAAAACGTGAAAAAGAAGCGGCATTTGAAGAGGCTGAAGCAAATAAAATTAGAATCGTGAAAAGAGCAGAAGCGGAAGCGGAGGCAAAAAGATTATCGGGTGAAGGTATTGCACAACAGCGTTTAGAGATTGTACGTGGTTTTAAAGAGTCTGTTGAGGATTTTAAGAAAACGATGAAAACGGTGACGCATGAAGAGATCATGCAATTTGTATTGATGACGCAGTATTTTGATACCATTAAAGATATCGGTGCGAATTCTAAAAACTCTTCTATTCTACTTCCTCATTCTCCAGGAGGAATGAGAGATGTGCAAGATCAAATTATCAGTGGAACTTTTGTTGGTAACAAATTACTTTCGAATGCAAATGATGGGACTTCTGAAGAATCGACTGAGGCGTAATTGATTTAGAACAATGACTTTTTCTAAAAAAATAGATGAAGTATGTTCTCCTTTGCCGGGTTCTATTCCTGAAAATCTTGTTTTTAAACTTTCGGTTAAACTTCGTTTCGATGATGTGACAATTTTGGATATGTATTCAACATTGTTCCCTCATCAGTCGCGTGAAATTTGGAAATCAAAGATTGTAGATGGTCTTGTTACTGTCAATAATGAAAAGGTTTCTCCTGATTTCATCTTGAAAGCAGGCTGGATAACTCAAAATAGGGTAGAGAATCGTACTGAACCTGATATTAACTCAAATATTCAGCTGGTTTTCGAGAATGATGATTTTATTGTAATCAATAAACCATCTCCATTACCTATACATCCCGCAGGAAGGTATAATCGGAATTCACTGACGAAAATATTAGAAAAAGCTTTTCCTGAGTGGAATTTAAAAGTAATTCATAGAATTGATGCGAATACAACAGGCTTGGTTGTTTTTGCTAAAAATAAAGATACTGCTCGTGAAATTGCTCAACAGTTTGAATCTCATTCGTTGGAAAAAGAATACATTGCCTTAGTGGAGGGGAAAGTTGTGGAAGATGAATTTGAAATTGCGCAAACAATATCGGAGCACAAAATAGCAGCAGGAGGTAGGGAGATTGTAGAGAATGGTGTTCATGCAAACACGCGTGTAAAAGTTCTTTCTCGAAATGAAGAAACAACTTTATTGTCCATTTTGCCTACAAGCGGGCGTACCAACCAAATTCGTTTACACCTTGCCTCTATTGGTCATCCAATTGTAGGTGATTTCGGTTATAAAGATGATGATTACTTTAAAAACAACCCATTAACCTATCCAGAAGATTGTTTGCATTTGCATGCCTATCGTTTATCCTTTGTTTGCAATGGAGAACAATTTAGTTATGAAGCCAAAATACCAGAAAAATTTTCCTAAAAAAAACTCCCACCTTTTCAACAAACAATTGAAATGATGGGAGTTTAACCAGAAAACTTTTATTTTATCGAATCACTAACTTTTCAGTGAATACTTTTTTATCTGTTACAACAACGACAAAGTATATTCCACTTTCTTGTTGAGATAAATCAACTTTGATGTGATTTGCACCTCTCGTTGTTTCAATAGGTGTATTGATGATTATTTTGCCATCCATTTTAACCAATTTCAACATGGCACCATTGTTATCGTAGGAATTAAAAATAACTTCCGTTACATTCTCTGCTGGGTTTGGGAAAACAGACATTAAATCATAAGTATCATTTAAAATGTTCACAGAACGAACTTCAGAATATTTGAATTCTCCATCAAAATCAACTTGTTTTAAACGGTAGTAGTTGACTCCCACAAAAGGATTTGGATCTTCAACATAGTACTGTGTCTCGTATTGCGTATTTCCTGCGCCTTTTACTTTATTGATTACTTCATAATCAGTTCCATTTACAGAACGTTCTACCAAGAAGTAATCATTGTTTCTTTCACTTTCTGTTGCCCAAAACACATCAACAACGCCTAGTTCCGGGTTGTATTCAGTGTTGAATTCAGAAAGTTCTACAGGTAGAACAATACAATCCAAAGAAGCGGTACTACCAGCCCAAGATAAAGTGTATCCACCAGCTGAAGTTGGACTCCATTCGTCTACAACTAAGAAATATTCTTCTCCGGCTATAACATTGAGCTCTGCTAACCAACTGTCTCCTGTTACATCTTCTGTGTTATCGAAGCTCCCATTATCTAATCCAGTGTTTCCAGTGAGGCCTGAATCGGTACAACGAATCGGGCTTCCAAGAGCACCACAAGTTACATTCGGTCCATAAATCGCAAAGTCGTAATCTCCTGTTGAAACATTTGGTGTAATGGTTAAACTTAAATTTCCTGTTGTTGCAGCTACAAATTTGTACCAATTGGTGTGGTTTTCTCCTCCGGCAGGACAATCACTCCCTGTACAGCCTTCAGCGGAAATTCCTGGACCTGTTGATGCAGAGGTGATGTTTGTATTACTACAAATTGCCGTTTGAGTTTGGCAATCATTGTTGTCTGTACCATTTGGACCTCCTGCACATGGTACGCATTGTAATACAGCAGTCCAACCTGGTCTTGTTATCATGAAGTCACTATAGAACCTAAAAGTTAAACATCCACTAGCATCCGTTGATGTATATGAAAATGGAGTAGCAGGCGTGCCCGATATTTGACCAGATGCATTCGCAGGGGGCGTTGTAAATAATGTACTATTTTGGGTTGGACCATTTCCGATCATTAAATAATCCCATCCTGTTTCAACGTCAAAAGAAGTAAAGGTAACACTCATGCAATTTCCAGCAGTGTTTGGGCAAAAGACACGGTAAATATTGTTAATATCGTTCGAGTAATTTCCTCCAGGGCCACCATCGTCAGAATAACCTGCAGGACCGCAGTCAGCGACAAGGCAAGAACCAACGTATTCATTGTTAATTCCTACTGTAGGGTGTATATATATGCACGGTGCACAGCTTATCGTTGCATCCCAGCCAGGTCTAGTGATAGAGCCATCCGAAGTAAACCGTAGAGTGATACAACCTGTAGAAGAAAATACTGTACCTGGGCTTGTTGTTCCTGTGTAAGTACCAATTAAAGTTGAACCAGTTGTTGGGCCATCGTAGATATATAGAAAATCCCATCCACTTTCAATATTAAAACTTGTAAAATTAAGAGAAATACAATCTCCAGTATTTGAACAAAAAGTCGTTGTTACGTCTTCATCGCTTGAATAATCGGAACCTGATCCACCAGAATCATAAGATGTTCCAGAGCAAGTGTTGATTGTACCACCTGGCATATTGTATATTTGCGAAAATCCATTGAATGTTCCAAAAAGAAGAACAAATGAAAGCAATAGATTCGTTAGCGTTTGTTGGGTAGTTTTCATAGCTTTTGGGTTAGGTGAGTAGATTTTTTATCTTTCTTTTCAAAAAATAAAATAATTGTTTGTCCTGTAGTAGCGTCTATGACTTCAATGTTTTCCGTTTGAGAGCGTAAATGTTCAATCGAATTTAAATCAATTGAATTTATCAAAGTAGAATCACTTATATTGAAAGTGTAGTCTTTGATTTCATAATCAATTCCGTAGCGCTCTACATTTGTAAGAGGTATAATTGGAACCATTTGCCTTGAAGTTGGTCCTTGAGAAAAACTTTGAAAACCAAGTAAGGTTAATACGATGAGAAGTAATAGTTGTTTCATGGCAGTAGAATTTTGGTAAATACTCTTTCTACTTATATAACGTATATTGTTTCTTGAAGTTTATGGGAATGAATATTTTAAGGAATTGAATGAAAGTTTTAAAACCAACAATGAATATTCAATAATATCATACTGAAAAATAGTAATAAAAAAAGCCCACGTTAATACGTGAGCTTTTACTAAAAATGTTTTTGTTTTTATCGAATCACTAATTTTTCAGTATAAACTTTTTTATCAGTAGTTATCACTACGAAGTAAATTCCACTTTCTTGTTCAGACAAATCAACTTTGATATGATTTCCTCCTCTTTGCGTCTCGACAGGAGTGTTGATAATTACAGTTCCATCCATCTTTACCAATTTCAACATAGCACCATGATTATCATAAGAATTAAAAATAACTTCTGTTACATTCTCTGCTGGATTTGGGAAAACAGACATTAAATCATAAGCATCATCTAAAATGTTCACAGAACGAACTTCAGAATATTTGAATTCACCATCAAAATCAACTTGTTTTAAACGGTAGTAATTCACACCCACAAAAGGATTTGGGTCCTCAACATAATATTGAGTTTCGTATTGTGTATTGCCAGCGCCTTTTACTTTGTTTATTACTTCGTAATCAGTTCCATTTACAGAACGCTCTACTAAGAAATAGTCATTGTTTCTTTCGCTTTCTGTTGCCCAAAACACATCAACAACACCTAGTTCTGGATTGTATTCGGTATTGAATTCAGAAAGCTCTACAGGGAGTATGATACAGTCTAGTGATGCAGAACTACCTGCCCAAGACATACTATATCCACCAGCAGAGTTCGGGCTCCATTCATCTACAACTAAGTAAAATTCTTCTCCAGCGTTAACTAGCAATTCAGCTAACCAACTATCACCTGAAGCTGGTTCTGTTACATCTAGAGGGAATGCTAAAGAATTGTCCAAGCCAGTGTTCCCTGTGATCCCTGAGTCAGTACAACGAATAGGGTCTCCAAGAGATCCGCAAGTTACATTTGGCCCGTAAATGGCAAAGTCATAATCCCCTCCAGCATTAGGTGTTATGGTTAATGAAAGAAAGCCTGTTGTTGCAGCTTTAAATTTATACCAATTGGTATGGTGCTCTCCTCCGGCAGGGCATGCACTTCCTGTACAGCCTTCTGCAGAAATACCTGGGCCAGAAGAAGTACTGTTTATAGTTGCGTTACTGCAAATAGCGGTATAGTTCTGGCAATCATTATTTTCGGTTCCAGTTGGTCCGCCAGCACACGGTACACATTTTAGAGTAGCGCTCCAGCCAGATGTATTGTTTACACTACTTGTAAAGTTTCTAAAAGTAAGACATCCACTAGCATCTGTAGAAGTGAATGAAAAAGGGACTTCCGCTCTTAGGTCTCCTGTAAGACCGTTAATTCCTGTGTATGCTGTTGCGCTATTAGGTAATGAAAGTATTTGATTACTGTTTTGAGTTGGACCATTTTTAACTTGCAAATAGTCAAAATTATTTGACATTAGGAAAGAATTGAAAGTTACTTCCATGCATTGTCCTGCTGTATTTGGACAAAATGTTCTATATATTCCACAAGAACCACCCACAACTCCGCAGTTTGTTCCAATACTGTTAGAATAAAAATTCGTTGGACCACCATCGTCAGTAAAAGTAAAAGGACCGCAGTCGGTAACAAGACACGAGCCTACATACTCACCATTTATACCTGCTGTAGGCATGGTGTATATTGTGGGGTATATACAAGAAATTATAGCAGACCAACCTGGTGCAGTAACTGTTCCATCAGAGATGAATTCAAATGTTAAGCATGTGCCAGACGAGACTATTACTCCAGGGTTAAAAGTACCTGTAATAGTCCACAAAAGAGTCGATGCAGTACTCGGTCCGTCATAAATGTAAAGATAATCAAAACCATTTTCAATATCTACACCGAGAAATTCAATCGCAATTTGATTACTTTCGGAAGAACAAAAGGTTGTTACAATATTTTCGTTGCTGGCGTAATTAAAAGTACCAGCATCTGCTCCTGTATCAAAAAAATTCCCTGAACAAGTGTTAATTGTACCGCCAGGATTAGTGTAAACTATTTGTGAATTAGATGATAAGGAGAGTGTTAAGAATAGAATAAATAGTAGCTTTTTCATTTTCTAGTGTTTAGATATAGGAGATAAATTAATGTTTTTGTTAGGATAAAGAATAATAATCAAACCTGTATTTGGATCTTTTATTTCAATATTTTCATTACCACTAATATTTCTAAACGATTCTATTTCCTTTAAATTAAGTTGCATTAAAATTGTAGAGTCACCGTTGATAAAGTTGTAATCCTTTAATTCATAATCAACTTTGTATCTTTCAATATTAGTTGGTTCAATGTTATTTTGAAAAGGAGTATTCGTCATTATTCTAGAAGATTGGTCTTGAGAAAAACTTTGAAAACTCAGCAGAGTTAGAGTGGTAATAAGTAATAGTTGTTTCATAATCAGTTCTATTTAAGTAGTATAAAGATACTTTTTTAATCATTTATAAGTAGCAAAAGTACTTGCAAATGAATATTTAGGTACTTCTGTTGAATATTTGTAGTGTTTCGTTTAATATTTAAGTTGCAATACAAAATTAGTAATATTTCTTAGACGAATACTGTATTTATCTCGATAAGGTTACATTTCTTTTTATTTAACCGTTTTAGTAGCTGTGAAATAATGCATCAAGTTTTATTGTATACTTCAAAAAAAATGCAATTTTGTCCTCAGATGCATAATTCTTCGAAATACAAAACCATAAAAGCAAAAAGTCTTGGTCTCTATAAAGAGAAAGGTTCTAAATTTATTGGAATTGCAATCGCATGTTTTAATGAGGATGAAGCTAAAAAGTATTTAGATGTTTGGAAGAATGAACATCATCAGGCAAGACATTTGTGTTATGCGTATCGTTTTGGTGTAGATAAAAAGAAATATCGCGCAAACGATGATGGCGAACCGAATAATTCTGCTGGTGCACCTATTCTCGGTCAGATAGATTCTTTTGATTTAACGAATGTGCTTATTGGTGTTGTTCGCTACTATGGCGGAACAAAATTAGGGGTAGGTGGTTTAATTAATGCTTATCGTTCTGCGGCAAAAGATGCCATAGAAAATGGAGAAATTGTAGAGTTAGAAGTACATCAATGGCTAAAGATTACTTTTGATTATCAAGATATGCCTCACATCATGAATTTGGTGAAGAAAAATAACATAGAAATGTCAGAAAAAGTTTTCGAATCAGAGTGTGTTATGAAATTGAGAATTAAAGTGGATATTTCTCCAAAAATTACCGAAGAATTAAAAGCGTTTTATTCGACTAAAATTGTAGATTTGGGCGTTTATTAACCTGTTCAAATCGTTTATGCAATTATTAAAAGAATTAACGAGTGTTCGTTCTGCTTCAAGTGATGAAGGAAGAATGAAAGAATTTCTTAAAAAATACATCCTTGAGAATCAGTCGCAATGGAAAGTGAAACCAGAAATTGTGGAGGGAAAAGGTTTTCAAGATTGTTTGATACTCGTTTTTGGTCAACCGACTACGGCTATTTATGCACACATGGATAGCATCGGTTTTTCGGTCGGTTACGACAAAGAATTGATTAAAATTGGTGGTCCTCGCACAATAGATGGGATGCAATTGGTTGGTGCAGATTCTCTTGGAGAAATTGAAACAGAACTAATGATTATCGAAAATGAAAATGGTCAAGATACCATTCAATATGTTTTTGATAGAGAAATTGAACGAGGAACAATTCTAACTTTTAAACCTAATTTTAGAGAGAATGATGAATTTGTCCAATCACCTTATCTAGATAATCGATTAGGAGTTTGGTCGGCTTTAAAGGTGGCTAAAACACTTGAGAATGGCGCGATTGTTTTCGGTACATACGAAGAGCATGGAGGAAATGCAGTTGCAATTTGTGCTAAATATTTAATGGAAAAATACGATGTGTATCAAGCGTTAATTTCGGACATTACATGGGTGACAAACGGTGTTGTTCATGGTGGTGGAGTTGCGATTTCTATGCGAGATAGTGGATTGCCAAGACGATCTTATTTGAATAGAATCATTGAATTAGCAAAAGAATCAGGTGTCGATTACCAATTGGAAGTTGAATCTGCTGGTGGAAGCGATGGAGGTGTTCTCCAAAAATCATACTTGCCAATTGATTGGTGTTTTATAGGTGCACCAGAAGATAATGTTCATTCTCCCGATGAAAAAGTATTCAAGAAAGACATCATAGATATGGTAGAGTTGTATCGGTATTTGATGAAGAAGTTGTAGATTTCGCCCTTCACCCTTCACCCTTCGCCCTTCTCCCTTCGACGAGCTCAGGGCTCAGGGTTCAGTTGAAGCATACTTATCACCGGATTCCCATACATTTCCAAAAAGAATGGTTTTAAATGTTCAGGGAAAGAATTATATCTATCATTAAAAAAGGAACGTTGTTCCTCAGTGATTTCTGGATTATTTTTGATTTCTTCTAGTTTTGGTCCTATTTCAGGATTGTTTTTTTGAAGAATTGAGTATGCAAGAAAATTAGAAGGATAAAGTCTGTAACTATTGATGATTTGTTCATCGATTAATTGTGCAATATGCGGAGCATTCTCTTCTTTGATGTCAATAATATCTCCAAATTGAATATGTACACGACCTTTGTAGCCATTGATTCCTGTAGAAATACTTTTTTCGTCCGTTGTTTCATTTTTTACAAAATCTCCAGTAGTTGCAATTGCATGTAATTCAATTGCTTTCAATAGATCACAAGGGTCATATTCGTAGGAAATAGAAACAGGAACAATGTTTAATCGGGATAAATCTTCTTTAATATTGAGCTTTTTATCTTCGCTCTTCCTCCCCATGTGGAACATTTTAATAATGGCAGGGTCAGTTATATCTATACCATCTTTTGCACGACCTTCACTTTGGGCAATCCAAATGTTATTTTTATTTTCCAGTGCGTAGTGAATGTATGCAGAAAGTTTTTTTAGGGCAAATAACTTCTCTCGACCAACAGCAGAACGGTTAACAATAAAGCATTTATTCAATCGCATCAAATCAGAGATGTATTTTTTCTTCAATAAATTATCTCCAATAGCAATTTCACACGTTTTATGATTCGATTTTAGTAAAAAATACCCCACCAGAGAAGGGTCCATTACGATGTCACGGTGGTTGCTGATGAATAAATAAGATTCTTCGTTACCTAAATTAGAAAGACCATCTTGAGTAACACCGTCCGTTGTTCTCTTGAAAAGCTTGTCCATTTGTACGCGCACAATGTCTTGAACTTGCTCAATTGTTTTTATCTGAAGAATCTTTTTTCGTAAATATTTAGTGGTAATTGCAGTTGCGGTATTGGGAAATGATTTCGTAAAACGAGGAAATTGAATTTTAGACAATGCATGAAAAAATTCTTTCTCATCCAATAAGTCGTGCATCACAGTTTCAACTTCTTCGTTGTTGAATGGTCTAATGTCATCAAATTCGTTCATAACGTTTTATTCTTTCAATTTTGAAAGGTGCAAGTTAAGAAAAATGAATTAAAATTTACCTCAAGATATTTAATAATGTAGTGCATTCTCTGCAAAATGAATATTAAACCATTTGTCATTTCTTGTTAGGATATCTTAAGACTTATGCAGTTAGTAGATATGAAAATAGTTAATTTTTAAATAAATGAATTGACATAAATTATAATTTACATACGTTTACTTCGTTATATTTGTGAAATCAATCAAAATAAACCTATTATGAAAAGATTTTTTGTTCTGTTTTTTGCAATTTCTATAGTTACAGTTTCTTTCAATTCTTGTAAAAGAAAAGGATGTACAGATGAAGCAGCACTTAACTATGATTCGAATGCTAAAAAAGATGATGGTAGTTGTACTTATTCATCTTCTTCAACGCTACCTCCAATTGATAATAATTCCAATGTGAAAGGTTTTTCGATTTTAGAAAAATTATCAGGTATTTGGACAGGACCAGTTGCTTCTCCAACGCCTTTGGGTGATTTTCAAGAATGGATTGTTGATTTTCGTCCAATTTCACCTTCTCAAATTTCAGCAAAGAATGAATTGGATTCAATCAATGATATTTTTATGAGCTTTTTCATTTGTAAATACAACAATGAATACAAAGTTGCTTTTAGAAATGGTGGAGGATTTGCAGGAAATGTGCGTAATTCTTATATGTTAATTGATAGTGTAAATGTGAATTCATCATTTGCTTTTTACCGATTTGTTGATCCTATTTCAGGAGGAACAAGAGTTTACACAGATGTAACGTTTAAGCAAGATAGTTTGATAATGCACACGTTTACAAATCAATTTAATTCTCTTTCGCAACCAACGACTCACATGAGATGGACAGCTAACCTTAGAGATAATACATCTGCACAAGATGCAATTGCTGCATTTAATTATCCGCAAAAAGAATTGACGAGAGATTTTTCTACAACTTTTGATGGTCTAACTGAAACTGTTTTTTATTCTGTTGCAGATGATCCTTATCCAGAGAATCAACAACCACATTTGGGAGGGACAAATGTTAATTTCACAGTTACAAACCCTACAACGATTGCTCCATCAACTAAAATTCTGTTATCAATTACAACACAACCCTTATTTAATGGTGGAATTTTTAATGTTACAAATTTGAATTTCCGTTCTCGCTATGTATTGGTTGATGCTGCTACTGTAGGAACTTTTAAATTCAATTATATGCATCCAGGTAATTATTATTTGAATGCAATTTATGATTCAAATGGTGATGGACAATTTTCAAGTGGAGATTATATGAATAGTTCTTTTGATGTTCCTTTTACATTAAGCTCTCTTGGAACTTCTTCTCCTAGTGTAAATATTGATTTTCAAATACCTTAAGATTTTTGCTAAGGGCTGGGTAGTTTCGAGCAAGAGGAAAGAAATTAAAAATTAAAAAAGAAGAAGTTTATCTATTAATTTTTCATTTTGTCCTTTTTCATTCTTCATTTATTTTTCGCTGTTGTTTAAAATGTAATAATAATTCCAAACGTGATGATGTGTGAAAGAATCATTGGGATCTTCAAAATGTTTTAAATCTTCTTTTGTCGGGACGAGTACATGCTGTATTCCACAAGGCGTGTATTCGTAACTTTTTTCAAATGTTGACTCTTCCAAAAAAGGCAAATCTTTTTGAACAAAAGAATAAACTTTATCCCCTGTATATTTTGTCATGTATTCTTGTGCTTTGGTAAGTTTCTTACTCATTTTACCATAGATAGAAAGAATAATTAATCGTTCAAATTTCCCTAATGATTTAGTCGTTTCTTCTATAGTGACCAATGGATTAATTGAATTGATGTCATCAACAACTTGAATTGTGAAAGGAGTTTCAGGTACCCAATCTAGCGTATTAACAATGCGATAAGCCCAACCTTCTTGTGTGTAGGAAGAAAAGTCGTAAGAGTAGGCTAAATTTCCTGGTTTTGGCGCTGCAAGTGCGTATGTTTTAAATTGAATGTCTTTGGGGATGTCAGAATTATAATGCAAGTATGATGTTAATAAAGTCGCTAAGGCAGCACCTTGACTATGTCCAGAAATATAGAAGTTTCGTACTCCTTTTTTGTAATATTCATTGATTTTTGACAATATTTTATCTTCCATAAACCCAATTCCAATTGTCCAACCAACATGAACGTAAGCAGTCGTATCTTTAGCAAATTTGTATTTAAAAACCCTATTCGAATCGATTTGAATTTCACCTTGTGCTCTAATCATTCCTGAATAAAAATCTTCCATCCATGACGTCATCGTTCGAACTGTTACACGAATACTGATTGCACAAGTATTATTCTGTGGATGATACCATAACTCCCATTTGTTTTGTAATCCTACTTCTTCAGAAGAATAGGCCAATTCCCAATCTTCCATTTCAGGCATATTCATTGTTTGACGTTTTTCTTCAGAATAAAAATGAGAGGAGAATATCAAGGTTTCAATTGCTTCTTTTTTATTAAACCCCGGAGAAAAAGAGTTTTGAGAAAAGCTTACAGTTGAAGAAAGGATAGAAAAGATAAGTAGAAAGTGTTTTTGCATTTAGTATTTATTTAATGTAGAATGCAAAAATACAATTGATTATTATAAAAATGAGTGAAGGCTAAATATATAAATATGAAACGCAGTTATGACAAACGGATCTCCCACCTTTTGCACACTTTACTCTTGCCATCTCCTCGCGTAGATAAGATAAGACAACATGGTTCTCATCATAATCAATTTGATTGCAAATGGATTTTTTTTCGAGAATTGTTCCTTCAGAAGTGATAGAGCAAGTGAATAAGTGGTATTCGTCTTTATCTCCAACTTTCTGAAGGGCATATACAGTTTCCTTCATGGCTAGAAATTTTTAAAAGAACTTTCATCCCTCTAAGAAATATATGATAACGCTAAACTACCTAAACTATATGAAATTTTCTTAGAGGGAATCCAGTGTCAGTTGTTAGTGGTTGGTATTTCCCTTAATGTCTTTATTTTCAAAGTTATTTGTTTTCTATAATCGAAATAACTTTGATGTTGTAAAATTCAATATTCTTTTTAAACCTCACAAGAGTAGAAATACGGTTTTTTTCTTCGGGTTTTACGCTTTCCGCGTTTCATATTTAAGTATCCTGGATTAAAATGCTAATGCAAGTTTTAGTTTAAAAATATTTCGTACATTGTTTTTTATTAACCACTAAAAATATAAGACATGTCTTTTAACGGAACTGAATCTAAAAAAGTATCACTCGCAGATGCATCAGTATGGACTTCAAATTACAGAAGAACAATCTCTCAAGGGGAAATTATCGCTCATTTTTTTGGAAAAGAACAATTGAATGACATTCTTTCTCAATCGGGGTGTATGGGGATTCGGATGTATCATGGTTTAGATAATGGAAAGAAAAATTTAGTTTTAGTTGGGACAGATTCCGATGAAAATGACTTGGTAAATGGAGTTATATTAGAAAATGCAATTACTTGTCCAACCAATTGTTCTTCTAAAAATTCTCTCAATAGCTAAATGAGTGAAGAAATAAAGAACTTAGTCTTTTTCCAAAACACAATTGTCTTTTTGTCAATTGGTAGTGGTGTTTTTGTGTTTTTATTTTTTTTATTTCAAAAGCAATCTGAAAAATTCCTGAAGCTAAAATGGTTTGTTCTATTTTTTGTGTTTTCAGGTTTTTTCATTGATCTTTTACTGTATTTCTACTCAGCGCAGAATAAGTCTGAGTATTTTGAACCACTTTATAATATCTATTCTGTTTCAGTTGCCTTCAGTTGCCTTCTTATTTTTCGCCAACTACCTTTATATTCAAACTTTAAAAGTTTGACTACAGTAGTTTTTGGAGTGTTTATATTAATTTTTTGTGCAATTTCCTTTTATACTAGGGGGATTTATTTTGAAAACGTTTATTATAGTACTTTCTTAAAGTTTGCTATTCTCTTTTTTGTTCTTTATTATTTCTTTTGGAAATTTAATTCTGTGGGAACGATTCCTATAACAAAAGAATTTACTTTCTGGTTTTTCACTGCTTTATTTATTTACTTTGGAATACCTTTAGTTGTTACAATTATGCAAGACTATTTAGGAAGTGTTAAGCCCATAGCCTTTGGGTATCTTTGGCAAATCATGAATTTTTCAACAGTATTGTTTCACCTTTTAATTGCTAAAATGCTATGGCTGATGAAAACGGAATAATTCTTATAGTTATATCAGGAACTTTATTAATGATGCTCTTTATTGGTGCAATCATTCTGTTTGTGGTAACTTACAATAGGAAAATACAGCAAAAAAATAGTGAACATACACTTGAAATTAAAAACAAAGAATTAGAAATGTTAAAAAAAGTGATTGAAACTCAAGAGTCAGAACGGGATAAAATCGCTTCAAATCTTCATGACGAGGTGGGGCCTTTACTTTCTAAACTGAGACTAGACATGAGCAGCTTTAAACGTGCATTTGATAAAGGAACCTTAACCGCTGAGAAATTGAATAATGAAAGAGAATTCATTGATGAAATTATTGATAATGTTCGGTCTGTGAGTCACGATCTTTCTCCCCAGTTTCTTCTGAAATTTGGGATAGTGAAAGCAATAAGAAATTATGTTTCAAATTTTGAAAAACCTCAAATTGCTGTTCAAGGAAATCTTGAACAACTCAAATTATCTCGAACTATTTCGGTGAATACATATCGGGTATTACTTGAATTAATAAACAATACAATTAAGCATGATTCTCCAGAGAAAATGAACATTTTGTTTGAAGAGAAAGCCTGTTTATTAAAGGTTGTAATGGAACATGATGGGGATGGTATTTCAAATGAAGAGTTTGAATCATTTGCAAAGAATTCAAAAGGATTAGGATTAACGTCAATTCAGACAAGAATTATCATTTTAAATGCTATCTTAGATTTTCAAAAAAGAAAAGAAGGAATGTCAAGTATTAATTTATCAATACCAAAAGTGTAGAAATGGGAAGGAAAATTAAAATTGCAATTGCGGAAGATCATCAATTGATGCGGCAAGGAATGGTTGCTTTGCTGGAGGAAGAAAGTGACTTAGAAGTGACGTTTGACGTTGGAGATGGGGCTGAATTACTTAAGAAATTGGAGAGCGACCAAGTAGATATCATTCTCCTTGACTTAGATATGCCAATCGTAAGCGGTCAACAGGCGTTAAAAGTGATTGTAAATAAATACCCAAATACTCATGCTATTATAATCAGTATGTTTTATTCAGATGAGTTTATTTCAGAGTGTATCACCATCGGTGCACGTGGCTTTCTTCCGAAAAATAGTGATATCGAAAATGTCATTGATGCAATTCATGCAGTACATGAACAAGGGTATTATTTTGATGATAAAATTTCGAAAGCGTTACTTCTAGAATTAGTTTCTGAAAAGAAAGTCAAACCTAATTTTACTTCAGAAATGCTTACTGAAAAAGAAGTAGAGGTTCTAAAGTTAATCTGTGAAGGGATGACAAATAAAGAAATTTCTGAGGTTCTTTGTAAAAGTGTACGCACCATTGAAGGGTATAGGGCTAGTGTTTTTGATAAAACAAATTCAAAAAATACGGCTGGGTTAGTAATTTATGCCATTAAAAATAATATATATACTATAAAGTAGTTGCTTACTTCTAAATTGTGCTCGAATTCAAAAAAGTTAAATTTTGTTTCGTTTCTCAATTATAAAGCTTAATTTTAAGCATATATTTTTAATGTCATTCAATAAATTAGCCATGAAAAAAAAGTCTATTTATTTAATACCTTATGACTTCACCGAAGTTTCTGAAAGTGCTTTACGTTTAGCGTTAGATTTAGCCAAATTCAACAGTGGAAGCGTTATGCTTTTACATGTTTTGAAGAGTTCAACTGATAAAATAAAAACGAAAGAAAAGTTTAATATAGTTCTAAAAAAACAATCTTCTGAAGAAAGAGAATTGATTGATTACCGTGTAATTGTTGGAAATTTATTTGAAGACATTAATAAAGCAGGGGAGTTGTTGGGAGCTGAATTGATCGTCATGGGAACTCATGGGGCAAAAGGTTTTCAAAAAGTGTTCGGAAGTAATGCGATTAAAATGATAGGAAATTCTTCTACACCATTTCTAATTACGCAAGGTAAAAAAGAGGTGGAGAAGATTAAAAAAATCGTGATGCCTTTCTCTTTTGACAAAAGGTCTATACAAGTGGCTAATATTGCAGGGAAAGTTGCCTCTGAATTTAATGCAACGATTCATTTAGTTGGTTTTCATGATAAAGACGAATGGATTGATATTGCAACATAAAATAACGCGAGAGTTGTTAAAAAACATTTTAATGAACTTGGAGTTGACTTTGTGATTTTAAACATTGACTCGGAGGATTATGAAACAGAATTGATGAGATATGCTCAGAAAGAAGATGCTGATTTAATGGCAGCTGCT